>CALCSP010000308.1 GCA_937893785.1 uncultured Verrucomicrobiales bacterium | reverse complement strand
TTGTAGGGAGTCTCCCCCGCAATATCGGCGGCATAAAGATCATAATCCACCTTTTGCTTGGAGACATCGGCTAGCTGTTCGGCTTCTGCAGCGGCGGCGGCTTCCTTTTCACTGATTCCCACCGCCTGGTGAGGACGGTTTGAGGCGAAGTAAAGTTTCAGGCTTTCCGGGTCAATGGCAGGATCGATTTCATCAAAGGGAGTGTTTACGACTTCGGTTAGAGGAAGTGGCCAGGCATATTCCACACCATCCCACTTTGAAACCCAGATATCATAACCACCTTGGCCTCCGGGTCTGTCACTGGTGAAGAATAGGTAATTTCCGTCACCGCTGAGGTCGGGGCTGGTCTCATTGAACTTGCTGTTAAGCGCACGCATTGGCCGCTCTTCCCCCCATTTATTGCCGTCCGAGAGCATCAGGAAGAGGTCGGAATTGCCATCACTGCCGCCTCGGGAAAATACCATGCGAGCCCCGTTTGAGGAGATGGTTGACTGCAGGATGGTGCTTTCTCGGGCAATGCCGTCAGCGGGTTTGGCTTTCTCCCACAACACATGACCGACTTGAACATCCTTGGCGGCTTTGTTCAGTCCGCTCTGGTCCTGATAAGAATACCAGCGGAAAAAGTCCAAGTAATTCAAGGTCCATACTGCCGCACCCAGCAATAGAGTCAGGGCTCCCCAGCCATAAATCCTGAAGCGCTGTTTCTGGTTTAGGCCAAGAAATGTTCTGACGTCATTTTCAGCATCCTGTTCAACCTTGTTATTAGGTTGATCTTTGGGCTGGTTTTCAGCTGTGTCGGCCTCGGGCATCTTTTAGCACCTTTATTGTTCGGTTTTAACCGCAATATTGGCGCGCGGTACACCAACGAAACGGCAGATGGACATGATGTCCGCAAGGAATCGATGCTTGGCTTCCTGATCGCAACGGATTAGAACCTTAAGCTCGGGTTTCTTTTGCAGCTCTGTCTCCATATATTTGTTGATTTCCTCTTCCGTGACCTGCTTGCCCTGGATGACGAAGGCACCACTCTTGCGAATATTGATCTTTACCAGAGTGTCTGTGGACTGTGTGAGTGACTGATTCCTGGCATCGGTGGGCAGGTTGACCATGTGGTCAATTTCCTCCTCCTTGAATGTGGTGGTTACCAAGAAGAAGATGATGAGGATGAACATCACATCAATCATGCTGGATAGATTGATGATTTCCCCCTCCCCGGAAGATGCAGAATTTCGGCGGCAGTTCATGCTATGATGTATATCAGGATTAACTAGCTGGCGGATGAGGTAGAGTCCTTGAGTGCGTGATCGACCACGAAGGCTGTTCCAGCTTCATCGATATGGTCAATGACCTTATCAGCACGGGTTGAGAGCCACTGGAAGAGGAGTAACACAGGAATGGCGATGGTAAGTCCCGCTGCTGTACTGACTAGTGCTTGGTAAATACCATTGGCAAGGTCTGCTGTTTTTGCAGCTCCTCCGCTCTGGGCGGTTTTCTGGAAGGCGTCAATCATTCCGTAAACCGTTCCAAGCAGTCCTAGTAAGGGGCAAATCCCGGCAATCACAGAAAGCGGGCGCAAGCTTCGTTTAATCTTTTCAGCTTCACGCGATCCAGCATCCTCGATGGCCTTACTGATGGCTTCGTGTCCTTCTTTGCGCCACTGAATGCCGGCTTTAAAAATATTGCCGGCCGGCGTGTCGGATTCATTGCAGAAATCCTCAGCGGTCTTGCCTGATGCGTCCTTTGCCCATGCTTCACCCAGCCCGGTCATGAACTCATTAGGCAGAACGCGTTCCCCGTTCAGTGAAATGAATCTTTCGAGCGCTAGAGCAAGGGCGAGGATTGAAGCGATTCCCAGTGGAATCATGACGGCTCCTCCCTTCATAATCAGCGAAAACATGGTTTCCCCATCTTCACCAGCATCCGCGCCGGGATCCTGAGCCATGGCCATTGAGGTGAATATCAGGAAAAGGGATGCGCTAAAGAAGATGGCGCGTCGCCAGTTCAGAGATGGTATGGTTTTGTAGGAACTTAGGTTCATGGTGTTATCGATTTAGAAAGTCTAGTTATTGAGATCGCAACTCGTCAAGGTATTGTCTGGCCACTATGGCTGCTTTTTCCTTAGTGTAACGGTTGATTACGTCCCGGAAGCGTTGGCTGGCCTCATCCCGCTTGCCTTGAGCAAGCAAAACTCGGCCTATTTCCAATACTGACTTGGCCTGCCAGCTCGGATACTTCTTAAATTCGATTTCAATTTTTACAAACTCAGCGATCGCCTGCTCGTATTGTTGCATGTTGAAATAGCACTCGCCAGTCTGGAAGCGCCCCCGCACAGTCCACAGGTCAACCTTCTTGGGGTCGGTAAGCAGCTTTACGTATTCATTGACAGCTTCTTGGGGTTTGTCATTCTTTTCCAAGGCATAGCCAAGTCCAAACTGAGCATTACGCAGCCATTGGCTTTCACGGAAATTATTCAGGAATTGCCTGTAGGTATTTACCGCTTCTTTATACTGACTGGTGAGGGACTGGGTTTCTCCAAGACGCATGGTCAGTGTTTCTGCGAGGGCAGGTTCAATGCCCGGCAACTTGACAGCCAAGGCAAAATGGTCCCTGGCGGCGACCGTCTCCTTCAGTCTGAGGCGTGATTCCCCTGCCTGAAAGAGCATCGAGGCACGTAGCTTGGATTTCGGGTAATCATTAAGGAGTTCCTCGAACATCACTGCAGCAACCTCGTGGTCGCCTTTCTTGAAATGGGCACTTGCCAACTGAATACGAATTGGCTCCTTGAGACTTTCATCGCTGATGCTCTTCATCGTCTCAGTCAGCTTGGCGATCACTTGATCCTGTGCACCACTATCAAGGTTGAGTTCGGCAAGTTCACTTTGCACTTTGACCACGAGAGGGCTCTTGGGGTGCTTTGCGAGGAGTTCCTCGTACAATCGAACGGCTTCCTTGTCATTTTCGAGTCCCCGCTCAGCCCAAGCCCACTCGTAAAGCGCTTGGTCATGATTTTCCGATTTAGGGTAGCTTGCCGTGAAGTTCTTGAAGTGCCCTGCGGCATTTTTCCATTCCTCCTGCTTGGCTGATGAGAGGCCAGCATAATAAATGATTAGGTTGAGTTTCTCATGTTGTTGGAACTGTTTGAGCATTTTTGGGAAATGCTTGGCGGCTACTTCAAAATTGCCATGGTTGACCAGCGCGATGCCATGTTGCAGGGCAGCGTCAGGTCCAAGAGGATGGGCATTGGGCACTTGTGCAAAGCGCTCAGCTGCCGCTTCATGTTTCTCCTCGGTGGCCTCGACCCATCCGAGGTGATACATCACTCTTGGGCGCTGGATGGCTGCTCCTTGCTTGAAAAGATCCTTGTCTTTCTTTGCGGCTTCATCCTCGCGGATAAAGCGCTCAAGGGCTGTTCGGGCCAGTTTGAGATCGCCACTTTCGTAGGCCAGGCGGCCTTGTTCCTTGAGGGCAAGCGGTAGGTGCGGAGTTGGCTGTCCGTAATGGTTGACTAGGGTAAGGAGGTGATCGAGGGCTTTTTCCTTTTGCTCGTTTCGATCGTGTGCGACCGCCAACTGAATAAGCGCCGTATCCAGATTTGGCTCGATAGTTACGGAGCGTCTGTTATTATTCTTACCGTCGATCTTTACCCTCACAGCAACAAAATCTTCAAGGGGCTTGATGCATTCCTGCCACTTTTCCTGCCGGAAGAGACTGTCACCGACAAGGAAGGATAACTGCGCAAAAAGCCTGCCCTCTGGTTTTTTGGCAAGGAGTGGTCCCGCACTTGCCAGTGCCTGTGGCCAGCGACCAGCAAGGTGATGGATTTGCGCGATTCGCAACTGCGCAGCCTGAACATTAGCGTGCTCTTTGTGAGCATTGATGAATTGCGTGTAGGCCTTGGTTGCCTCGTCTCCCCGGTTTAGAAGGAAGATGTTTTCGGCACGAATGAAACGGGCATCTCCTGCAAGTTGATGGTCGGCAAATTTGGCAATAAACCTGTCGGCTGCCTGCAGGCTGGTATCGTAATTTTTTAATTTGTGCAGGCAAGTGGCATTCTGCGCGATGGCTTCGGCCATTTGACCGAATTTGCCCCGGCCTTCTACACGAGAAAGTGTGGCAGATGCCGTTTTCCAGTCCGGCTCCTTTTTGCTCATCAGGGCATTGGCGAGATCAAAGTCTAAGTCGTCGATAATAGCCAGTTTTGTGAATTCCTTGCGTTTGACGGCTTCTTCGAGGATCTGGGCGGCACGATCAAAGTTGTTCCTTTGGGAATAAACTCTGGCCCACCAGAGGTTTGCCTGCCCGGCAATCAGGTCTTTCCCGGGGGCAAGTTGCGAGAACTGCCGGTCTGCCTTGTTAAATTCCTCCGCCTCCAGCAGGCTACGGGCGATGTAGAATTTGGCATTGTTGACATGGGGGGCAGGCTTGCCATCGGCATCAGGTTTAGCCAGTTTGAGGTAAGCTTCTAGGTCGAGTTGGGCCTGCTCGAATTTCTTGAGCAAAAACCGGGTCAAGCCAAGGCGGTATTGGCATTCGGCGGCATCCTTGCCGCTCATGCCCGGCAGGGCAGAAGCAAAGGCGGGTTCTGCCTTTTCGAAATCCTGCAAACTGGTGTGACATTCTCCAAGTAGGTAGGCGGCTCTGGTTTTCCATGCAGGATTGGCTTGAAGTGCAGAGACCTTGGCCAGTGCGGTGATCGCCTCACCGGTGATTTTCTCAAGAGTTGGTTGCGGCGTTTTTTCGCTATTGGCAATCTGGTAGAAAGAGAAACCACGCTGATAAAGCCCACGTGCGGCCTGATCAGGTTGCGGGTTTGATGCCATCAGCTTGGTAGTCCATTCCGTAACTTTTTCCCATTCAGACTTGCCGAAAGCGATGTCGCAGATAGCTGCGAGGGCAGCAGTTCTGAAGGTGGGTTTCTTTAATTTGCCAAGCTGTGCGATAAAAAGCTGGCTCGCTTCATCTTTTTTAGTGCTGTGCAACATGCATTGCCCTTGCAACATGATCAGATGCTCACGATCAATAGACTTGTCCAGTGAAGGCTTGGCTAAAAGGGTGGCGAAGTGTGGAATGGCTTTCTCATACTGCTTAAGTGCATATTGGCTTAGTCCCAGACCTCGGCGGGCCAAGTCCGCCTTCGGGTGATTAGCATGTTTTTGCAGAAAATCCTGAAATTGCGTAACGGCTACAGGGTAGAGCTTCCGGTTATAGGCGGCATTGGCAACGAAATACTG
>CALCSP010000307.1 GCA_937893785.1 uncultured Verrucomicrobiales bacterium | reverse complement strand
TTTCAATGGGAGGTCGGTGAGAATGTCCCCGTTGTAGACAACAAATGGGTCGTTTTGCAGTAAATCGGATACATTATCAATGCCCCCGCCTGTATCCAGTAGGGTTTTCTCATGGCGAAAGGTGATTGGGTTCTTTCCATACAATCCCTGCTGGAAATGATCATGATAGGCTTGCCATTGATGGTGGGTATTGACCACGAATTCTCCAAATCCGTGACGTGAAAGGTGCTCAAAGGCAAACTCAATTAACGGTTTACCAAATACCGGGATAAGTGGCTTGGGGATGTATTCTGTTATTTTCCCCAGTCGCGTGCCTAGACCGGCGCCGAGGACAAAAGCTTTGTTCACGGCGTATAATTTCGTTAACCGTGCGCTATTGTCTAATTTAATGGCGCCACTTTGTGTTTTTTCGCTATATTCTGGAATTCTACTGTGGTATTCAGGCTCGCTTTTGTTATGAAAATATTCCTGTTAAGCCTTTTGATTACCTGCTTTTCGTGGCCGTTAAGCCTATGTGGGCAGGGGCTTTTTGACTTTGGTGGGGAAGCGTTAACTCAATATAATCGTGGCAAGGCAGAACAGGATGCCGGGAATCTGAAAGAGGCGGTTCGTTGGTATAAGAAGGCAATTGAAACTGACGACAAGTATTATAGCGCCTACAATAATCTGGGCTATATCTATGGCAGCAAGGGCTATCATACCCAAGCCATTGAGTGGTACAAGAAAGCGGTTAAAGCGAACCCGAAGTTTGTTGAGGGGTATTCAAATCTTGGAGCGAGTTACATGGAAAGCGGCAAGCCAGTGATGGCGGTCAAGGTTCTTGAGCAGGCTGTAAAATTAAACCCGAAATCAGCCATAGCTGTTACCAATCTTGCAAGTGCTTTGCAGGAATCCGGAGATAATGAGCGAGCCCTCAAAATGATGCAGAGGGCAAGGGAGCTTGGAACCTCTTCCATCAAGGGTGATGCAGGTGATGTTAACCGCGGATGGCTTCTGGAGAAGCAGGGTGATATAGAGGGAGCCATCAGTGCTTACCGGTCGGCTATTCGAACCAATGATTCTGATGTCAGAGCTCGCATCAATCTGGGATTAATCTTGATCAGGAAGGGAGAACTCAGCGAGGCGCAGACTTTACTGGAAAAAGCGGTCGAGCTTGATGAGAGCAACGCGATGGGATACGTCAACCTTGGATATGTCTACCTGCAGAAAGAGCGCTGGGCTGATGCGGAGAGAGCCTGCAGGAAAGCCGTTCAGATCAACCCCAAGTCTGTGCTGGGTTGGAGTAATTTAGGACTTGCCTGTGTCAATCAGGGTAACCGGGGAGCGGCACGCGCGGCTTGGGAAAAAGCGGCAGCACTCAATCCAGAGGATGCGAATATTCGCCAAAATCTAGAAAGGTTACGGTAGGGATTTTTAGCAGGGTGAATTTACCCTGTCGGGCTTGACCATTGGGGAATCCAATTCAAGGTTCATTCTGTCCGGTTTCAGTGAACACAGACCGGCTTCGAAAATGGCCTGCTTTAGTGATCCCAAATCCAATAGTGAAGCGATGCTTCAGGTTGTGCATGGTTATTATGAGCTCGGGATGAATGAGGATGCCTGGAATGAGTTCCGGGAAGTAGAGAAAAAATTCCCGGCGACTCCTGCCATTATTCAGATGAAACTCCTGCTCCTTATCAAGGATGAGGAGTGGGATGATGCTCTCAGTATTAGCGAAGAATTGCGTTGCATGGAACCACAGAACGGAGCCGGTTTTATTCATGGTGCCTATTGTCTGCATGAGCTGAGCCGGACTGGCGATGCACTTGATCTACTGGAGAAGGCTCCTGAGTCTGTGCGGGGGGAGGCAATCTATCACTACAACAAGGGATGTTATCAGGCAGCAATTGGGGATATTGAGACGGCTCGAAGCTGTCTGCAGAAGTCCTTTGATCTGGACAAGAGCCTCGTTGAAGTGGCGCGCAAGGATCCTGACTTGGTCGCGTTGCAAGGTGTCCTTTAGAAGCATTTTTTTCTATGGCGATGACTACCCCGGCATTGCAGCCGCTGCTTGCCCGCGTTGAACAGGTCTTCAGAGACAATTTTAGCAAGCGTGATGAGTTGGGTGCTTCTGTTTCTATTTGGCACGGCGGGGAAGAGGTGCTTGCACTTGCTTCCGGGTTTTGTGACAGGGAGCGAACGCGTGTCTGGAACCATAAGAGCACGGTCCCGTTCTGGTCGGCAACCAAGGGGCTTTCCGCTGCCTGTGTTCTGCATTTACTGGATCGATCTGACCTCGGCCTTGATGATAAGGTTGCCCGCGTATGGCCGGAATTTGCCCGGGCAGGTAAGGGGCAGATAACCTTTGCGCAGGTCTTATCCCATCAGGCGGGCTTGCCTCTACTTGACCGGAAAGCTTCCATCTTTGACCATGCTGCGGTTGTTGTTGCCATTGAGGAGCAGGAACCCTGCTGGGAGCCAGGTTCCCGTCATGGTTATCACCCGCGCCTTTTTGGGTTTCTTCTTGATGAGATCATGCTGCGCCTGACGGGTGCCAGAATCGGAGATTATTTCCATCGGGAATTCGCCGATCCGCTTGGTCTGGATGCCTGGATTGGCCTGCCGGAAGCTGAGCATGACAGGGTGGCAACCCTATATCCTGGGCGAATGTCCGACCCCGAGGGCGAAGAGGATTTTTACCGGGCCTTTGCTGACCCGCAGTCATTGACCCGCCGTGCGTTTGGATCTCCGGCTGGCTTGCCGGCTGTTTCCGGGATGAATGCGCCGGAGGCCTGGCATGCCGGCTGGCCGGCATTGGGTGGGGTTGGGTCGGCTAGGGGATTGGCAAAGTTTTATGCGATGCTGGCAGGTGGCGGAATCTGGGAAGGGAAACGTTATTTTACTGAGAAGGTATTGCAGGCAATGTCAGCAACAATGGTATCTGGAACCGATGCGGTATTCTGCATGCCGAGTGCCTTCAGTGCCGGCTTCATGAAGGATTGCCCGGGCTCGGGTCGCCGCCGTATTTTCGGGCCCTCGAATGAAGCCTTTGGTCACCCAGGTGCCGGCGGCAGCCTTGCCTTTGCTGATCCCGAGAACAACCTTGCCTTTGCCTACACCATGAACCAGATGAGCTACGGGGTCCTGCCCGGGCCGAGGGCACTGGACATGGTAGATGCTATATATGGTTTATAGAGTGTAGCAGCCCGGTCGCCTGTAACTACTGTTATGGCTCTTACTCCTGACTTTGTTCGTCACTCATTGCATTCTCATGCAAGTAGGTGCGCGGTTTATACAGCATGGCAAAAGGCACAAAAATGACGGCGGTGAGTAGCATTAACCTCGTGAAAAACCAGTAATAATCTGCACCTTCAAGGGTCTCTCCACCACCAGCGGTGTATTTCAGCGACAATGGGGATTTGTCTGCGGAAGCATCCTCATCCAGCATCCCTTTTTCCTTCTTGGCTTTATATAGCCATGTATCGCTGAGTGCCTCCTTGTCGTCCTTGACTTTCAAGACAATGCCAAGGTCCCATTTTGTTTTTGGCTCGCGATCAGGACCGAGACTACTCACTCGTGCTTCCTTGGCGCTGATCAACTGGTAGGTGATACTGGAACCCCAGGAATCAACTGGAAGATCAACATCGGGAAGGTGTGTAGGCAGTGCTTGGTTTTCAATGTAGGTATTTTCGACCTGCTTTACCACTTGTGCGAGCAGGTCTGAAACGGCGGAATCAATCATGTTGGGCTTAAAGAGTAGATCATCTTCGGTGTCGAAAATGCCGTCATGGCCGGGTAGTTGCTTTTGTTTGTCCTCAAGTCCCTCAACAATGACCTCGCGAGCCTTTCCCTCGTCGGGTCCATCAATCTGGATCCAATTATTGACCACTGCCGTGAATGAGTTGCCGACAGAGACCGAAGCAAGGAAAATGGCCATCATCAGAGACTTCATTTTCCTTGGGGCTTGAGTGTAGAAAAATTCCAGAGCCACAATGGAGACCATGACTTCCGCTGAGGTCAGGATGAGGTAGGCCAGCAACTGCCAGCTCACATGAGGGACTTCTCCGCGATCGATGGCCTCTTGGGAAAGGGAGACGATGAGGAATGCAATGGCCATGATAGCCAGACCGGTACCGATTTTCCTTAATGGGGTGAGCTTGATCTTTTTTCCCACTAGCGGGTAGATAACAAAGGTAAAGAGTGGAATCAGAACGAGGATCAGGAAGGGGTTGGCCGCCTGGATCTGGGAAGGGAGCACTTCGATACCGAAGATGTTCCGGTCCATACGCTCGGCCTGAAATACAAGGCGACTGGCAGTTTGGTCAAACAGGCACCAGAAGATGCCGACGAAGATCACGAGCGGCAAAAGTTTGCCAATGACGCCGAGGCCTTCACGACTTTTCAGTTCTTTGATAAAGGAGCTGCCCTCAGCCGGAATGTGGGCGAACTTTTCCCTGCCCATCCAGAAGAAGAGCGTTGCCAGTGCCATCAGTACTCCGGGAATACCAAAGGCCCAATGTGGCCCATACCACTTGAGCACCCAGGGAATGAGCAGGTTGGAAACAACTGCCCCGAAATTTATCGAGAAATAGAAGATATTGAAAGTGTTCGTAATAAGGTGCTGGTTTTTGTTGCCGAACTGGTCGCCGACGTGGGCTGAGACACAGGGCTTGATGCCACCCGCCCCGAGGGAAATAAGCCCCAGCCCAGCCAACAGCCAGAACTGGGCAACGCCCCCAACGCCCATGAATGCCAGACAGACATGCCCTAGGCAGTAGACGATTGAAAGACTCATGATGGTACGATATTTGCCAAAAAAGGAATCAGCGATGACGGCACCGAGCAACGGGGTCAGGTAGACCGCTGTATTAAACCATGAGACATAGGTCGTGGCTTCCGCCTCGGTAAGGTTATTGCCTCCTAGGACACCAAGGTAGTTTGCCATGAAGATCGCAAGGGCTGCCTTCATGCCGTAGAAGCTGAAACGCTCAGCAGCCTCGTTACCAATAATATAAGGGATGCCGGGAGGCATTTTATCAGTGACCAGTGGGGAAGTGCGGTATTTACTCATTGAAGTGGGGTATAATGCCTGCCTTCTTGGGTGCTGCCAAGCTTGGAGGCGAAGAATTGCCAAAAAGTGGCTCGAAGAGCAGCGACAAAAAAGCGCTTTTGTCTATGTTGTGGTATGGTGTTCGCCTTGAGGCTTTCATGGATCAAATTGCTGGGAGTTGCGGCTGTCCTGTTTTCCGGGACTGCCCTATCGGCACCCCCGGATATCACGGTGGCGACTTTCAACGTTTCGCTAAGCCCCAATACCGAGTCAGCGCTCCCCTCGCTTCTGGCAAACCCGGGGTCATCGAACCCGAGGAAGATTGCCGAGATCATCCAGCGTGTTGCGCCTGATGTGCTTTTTATCAATGAGCTTAATTATGATGGGACAAGTGCCAACCTCGATGTCCTGCACGACAACTTCATTGCACGCTCACAGAACGGGCAGCCGCCACAGAACTATCCGCACCGTTTTCTTGCGGCCTCCAACACTGGTATTCACTCAGGTTTTGACCTGAACAACAGTGGTAGCATCAACAGGACGCCCGGATCGATTACTTATGGGGATGACTGCTTTGGTTTTGGGCGCTTTCCCGGGCAGTATGCCATGGCAGTATTCTCAAAGTTTCCCATCCGTCGGGATGCCGTGCGCACTTTCCAGAATTTTTTATGGAAGGACATGCCGGATGCCCTTTTACCGGATATTGCCGGAAGCCCTGCTCCCAATGACTGGTATCGTCCCGAGGAGCTGGCTGTTTTCCGGCTTTCCTC
>CALCSP010000306.1 GCA_937893785.1 uncultured Verrucomicrobiales bacterium | reverse complement strand
TTCTTCAACTTCACCACTACTCCATTACGGATCAGGAACTCAGGGTAGAAATTATGTGCATGCCACATGTTCATGTAGCCAAAAAAATGATCAAACCCAACGTCATTCGGATTGGTAAAGTTATCCGGAGTGCCAATGCCCCACTTACCAATGCAAGCTGTGCGGTAATCTGCTTTCTTCAGCACGGATGCCAAGGTTGGCTGCTCGGGCCTAATGATCACCGGTGCCGTGGAATTTCCACGAACCACCGTGCGCCCCATGTGCCTGCCGGTGAGTAGCACGCTGCGCGAGGGCGCACACACTGTATTACCGGCATAAAACTGGGTAAAGCGCATCCCTTCAGCAGACATCTCATCCAACCGAGGAGTTGCTAGCTTCTTCTGGCCAAAGCAACCAAGATCGCCATAGCCGAGGTCGTCGGCAAGGATCAGGATGATATTTGGGGAGCGGGCTGCCCATAATGCCGAACCCCAAAAGCCTGTAAACAGGATCAATCCAGTTGCTATAAAACGTAAAATCCCCTGATACATCAGGGGATTTTATCGTAGGCCTGTGCAAAATACCACAGACATCACACAATTAATTTTAAGAAAAGCTATTTGCGAGGAAAGGAAGACTTTTTTTGCTTCGAATCTTTTCCGGATTTCTTAGCAGCAGGTTTTGGTGCTTTCTTCTTTGGATCAGCCTTCTTCTTGGCTGCAGCTTCACGCTTCGCTTTAGCTCCGGAAGTTTCCTGCGCCTGCCTCTTGGCCGCTGCCTCACGCGCCGCCTTTACTTCCGCTGCCTTCTTTTTGATCGCCGCATCACGGGCTGCTTTGTGAGCGTCCGCCTTCTTTTTGGCATCAGCTTCGCGTTTGGCTTTGGCTGCAGCCGCTTCCTGCGCTTGTTTCTTTTCGGCTGCCTCACGGGCTGCCTTTGCTTCAGCTTTCTTCTTCTTGGAAGCTGCATCGCGGGCTGCTTTTTCAGCCGCATATTTCTGAGCCTGAACTTCAGAGCGACGCTCCCTCATCAGCTTATGCAGCTCAGACTGTTGTTTACGATAGCCTTCAATAGCTTTCCTCGAGGCGTCACGAGACTGACTGTTTTTCTCGGCAAGTTGTTTTAGTTCTGCCTGAAGTTCCTTCTGCTTACGCTCTGTTTGCGCCTTATAATCAACGCTGGCTTGCTTAGCGGCTTTCTCGGCACTTTCAATACGCTTGGCTAAGTCATTATATTTCTTCTGAAAGTCTAGCAAGCGTTGATCCGTCGGTGTGGATTTTTTTGTAGCGCTGGATTTTTGCTGTTTCGGTGTCGCCTGAGTATTCATGACGAGCCCCCCAAAAGTCATCAGACAGACAAACCAATAAGTAAGGTATTTGTTCATTGTATTAAGTATTAAGTATTAAGTATAGCTTAGTGATAAATATCCAAACAAGCTATTATCTCACAGAGTTCTTGATTCTTTCTCTGAAATGACTTTTTAAGGCTTGGAAGCAAGACCTGGAATTTCATTGACCGTATAATACGCCTTGGTGTGTAAGAGCGGCTGCTGCCTGGAATCCCGCAACTTCGCCAAGTCAAAATCATGTATGTGGCTTTCCTGAATACCATCAACTTTCAACCGAACCTGCAAACCGTCCGGGGATACTTCTGCCTGCGTCACCGAGGGGACCGTGTGGTCTACCTCAGGGCTTCCATACCCTGCTGAAAAATTGTGAGTATAGGTTGTCATTGCGTAAGACTGCGGATTTCCTGCCACTTTTCTGTCCACCGCACGCGTGAAGTTAAGTAAAAAACCGTCGGGGCGTATATTGATCTCCTTCAGCTCAAAGGGAACTTTACCGGTCCAGTCCAGGCGTTGAATGGCAAAGGGCGCCTCACCTCGGACCGGCCACTGCCGATTCGTGGTGAATCCACCTGCAATCAACTGTCCCCTGGGAGTAAACTCGACATTCATGATCCCGGTAGACAGCCCCTCACGAAAAGGGTAACACGCACCCTGCCATACTCCGTTTATTTTTTCCGTAGTAGCCCGCATGATGATACTCAGGGTGTAGTCACCAAAAAAAAGCTGGTCATCAAATGGGCCAAACTTGCCGCCAGTTTGATTCAGACGGAAACCGGAAATAGACCGCCCCATTTTGATATATGGAAAGATGACAGCTGGGGGCACGAACTCCTTGACCCGTTTCTTCTCCACCAGAATGCGGGAATTGGAATTTGGTTCCAAAGCAGGCGCTTTAATACCATCAGCAAATGGGTACCAGTTATAACTTGCAGGATGCCCCAGAAATCCACCTGGCTTGAGGTGCTTCAGGGAACAGGAACCATTCCACGGCCCCTGACTCTCGATACAAAACATCACTCCTTCCCGGTTTGCAGCGACTCCTCCCGGGCTGCGCAAGCCGCTGCAGATAGGTATCATCCTGCCATCCTCCGTGACCTTGACAGCCCACCCCCGGAACAGGTTTCTCGAATGATAGGAACCGCTCAGGCCCAAGGCCACCCAGATATTCCCCTGCGGATCATGCTTGGAGCCAAATGCAAACTCATGCCCCTCAGCATATCCCCAGTTATTACTCAAGGTATCGAAGCGATCCGCCATTCCGTCGCCATTCGTATCCGTGAGCCGTGTCACCTCACCAAACTGGGTGATGGTAAGTGCGTCATCTTTCCAAGAAAGCCCGAAAATCTCGTCCTGACCGCTGGCAAAAAGTTGGTATGAAGGATTGGGAGGATTCTCAAAAGCCCCCGAAATAAAGTATACGTCACCTCGCCTAGTCCCGACAGCCAGCCGGCCATCTGGTAGGATGTCAAAACTTCCCGGATGCATTGGCACTTCAGGTGGAATTGGCACATCCACGATACGGTAATACTCCGCTTCAGCTTCTCCTGTACCCCACATAGCACCCAAGTCCTCAGCAAACCCCGCCAATGGAAAAGCAATAAAGCCAAGCAGCCCACCCTTAAGAAAAGCCCCAAAGACAAACGATAATTTATTTTTGAAAGAGATGCTCACCATCGGTACTCAAGTTTTAATACAGTTTTTCCCTTTGGTAAGGTCAACTCCAGAAGCAAGTCCTTAATGTCACCTTCTCGGACTCGCACTCTGCTCGGTTGCTGAATATTCAGTTTTAACCGGTCGATTTGCCACTGCCCGGCATCGGCCGCTATAACCTGTTTACCGGAAGCAAGACGGAAGAAAAATGAAGACTGTGATTCCGGCGCTGTAAAAGTCAACGTCCGCCGAAAAAACGCGCCCAACTGATTTCCAGGAATATCTTCAAAATAATCTTCTACGGAGATTGCACCATAGCGATACATGAAAGTTGGCCTTTTCTCTTCATTGAGAAAGTATCCACGATACTGATATCCATGATCTTGTGGAAAAAGATAATTGGTCTTTCCCTTGTAAGGCCAAGGGGCATCCATTGATGTGGGACGATGAAAGGGAATGCCTTCGGGTAAGTTAATACGATCACTACCACGAGCATGAAAACTTCCATGGTTGATGCTGGCAAAGTCTCCTTTCCAAAGTTGTCGTAGCGCCATCTGTTCAGAATCAAAGGCCAGGCTGATGCGCTCAGGGTAACCAACACCAATTCCCCTATAACCAGCAGTTCCTCGCCCCCTGCACATCACTGTTTCATCGGCTACCCGTAAATGTCTGGACTGCCGCGAAAGTCCCTTGGGAGGCTTCGCGCGGGGACCATCCGAGAGATAATCCCACAGTGCCTCAATTTGCCGATTAGTGTCCCCCCCCAGCACTTCCCTGCGCACCGGTTGGCCTCCAGGCCAATAACTGGGCATAATCACGGTTGGATGGAACCTTGAAGGTTGGCGCATATAGAGATGAAACCAGTTTTTTCTGAGCCGTTCGGTGGCATAAACAATGTCCAAGGCACCGGCACCACCAGACCTTTGCCCATTAAAGTCATGGCAGGCAATACAGCTCAATCCCGCAGAACCAAGCATTTCGTAACCCGCCGTCTTCGATTCTCTGATATTGGATATTTTTGGGTATTCAACCTGCTCGAGCTTATCGATTTTCTCAAACCGCTCAACGAGGTGCGCCACATTCTGCTCACCAAAAATAGGCATTCGCGTATTAAGATATTCACGCTGCCGACCACCGTGCAGCAACACCTCGGTCAGCCATGATCGAGTCAGTTTAGCGCCGACATGCGTCAGGGGAGGTGGAATCCTTCCCTGATTACCCAAAGCTTCGCGGGTTCCAGTAAAGTAAGCATCACGATCTGGAGAAATGCCACCCAGGCCCTTACGCTCATGGCAGGCAATGCAGTTCATGGCAACCAAAGTCTTGTCCAATGTCTGGCGATCACTGAATCTCCCATCTTGCACCTTCGGCAACGCAACCTGGATAAGAGATTTCTGCACGTCGTCCAGATCAAATCTGGGTGTCAATTTTTTATCTGACAGACATCCCTCTTCGACATCGAGGCTAGCCATTGGCGAATATTGCCTCTTATCAGCCTTGATGTCATCATGACATTGGACACATCCAAGCCTTACAAAATGCTCCCGACCTTTTTGAGCAAGATCAGGATCGCTCTCTAGTGCCGTCACTTCAGCAATCGGTTGATTGGAAGTCGACAACATAGCCGATGGGATTGGGCTTCTTGGGAACCCGGGTCCTTGCATCTCAATCAGGAGGCGAGGGTCGCGCCCAGTATGAAAATAAGTCAGCACCATTGGGTTCCACCCCTCATTCAGGCTCACCTGCGCCTGCATCTTCTTGATTCCCCTGCGATTGCTTGGATCCTGAGAGGCTACCTGTTTGCCATTGAATTCAAGGCTCCCACCATTGAACTCAAGATAAAATGTGTATTTTCCGGAATTTTTGAGTTTGAGGAAGCCTCTGTATTCAACTGCAGTCTGATGGTGGATACGCCCGATCTTCTCGAGCGTAAAGTCGTCAACATGCCCACCTTTTTCCTTTTGCACGTCCCCCTTGAGACCTTCCCATACTTTACCTCGCCAAGTCGTATAAGAAAGATTTCCAGCCACTCTTGTGTCACGCAAAAGGTAATGGGTAATGCGATCAATATCTTGCCCCTGAAGTCGCAAATCAGGCATGCGCCCAGAAGGCCGAACCGAATGAGGTCGCCGCAAGAATTCACTTAGCGACTTAAAGGAATATTTCTTTTCAAGCGCTCCAAGAGGAACGGAACTCTCGGAAAGTAACTCCTTGCCGCCGGGATCTCTTGGTGCGTGACATGCCACGCAGCCCACAGAGTGAAAAATCTTCTCACCAAACTCAGCGGCAACCCCATCCGGTGCCCTGAGCGCAAAATCTTCCCCCTTGTTTAGTGAAACTAAATAATGGGTAATCGCATCGGCAACCTCTTCTTTCTGATCAGGGGCCAAATTAAAAAGTAAATCCGGCATAAGAGTGCCCGGCTTAACACGATGTGGGTCTTTGATAAACGCCTTCAGATAATCCGGGTTTATGCGACTGCCGGCGAGAGCAAGGCGTGGAGACTTACGTGACGCGGACTGGACGGCTGGAGACTTGTGACACGCCACGCAGTTGAGTTCCTCGATCAGAACACGCCCCTTTAAAACATCTCCGAGAGTGCTCGCATCAACACCAGGCACATGCACTCGTGCAAGCAATAATTCGCCAAGGCAAAAAGCATAAACCAAAGAGAAAACAAAGAACCTCATTGCGTGAACTTCCTATTCAGATATTTCCCACGAGATGCCCTTCATACCCGCTTTCCGTTTGTTAATGACTTCCATTCCTCTGACACACAAGAATATGGGGCATAAAGAAAAACTCAACGGGGTATTTGACACTCAATCGTAGAGTAAACCCTTGTTATCTATTTTACTTTGGCGTGGCTTCCCCATGTGGATAACGGTAATCCGCCCCTGCTTCCTTCGATATCTTGACGGTTTTTTTATTCTCTAATGTATAAAGGTAAAGACTACCTCCTGCATGGTAGACAATGGCTTTCTCGTCTTTCGTCCATCGAGGATAGGCATACCAAATAGACTTCCCTTCTTGATTGGCAAAGGGTCTGGCATTGGACACAATGCGCTTCTTTACGTCAAAGTCCGCAACATAAAGTGTTCGCCCCGGTACTCTGCGTTTGAATCCTTCCTGATATTCAAAGCAAACCTTCTCCTCGCTGGGTGAAAGACTAACCCGATCCAGAATCCCTTTTTTAGCCAAAGCGCAATCGATGGGTTCAAAATGTGGTGCACCAGAGGCATTGGCCTTCATCAGAAAATAACCACGCCCATGCTTCGGGTGCGTACTTCCCACCAGTATCCTTCCATCCTTCAGGCACGTGTAGGCCCAGGTATGGTAATGTTTACCAGTCAGGGACCTTTCTTCACCGGGGCTGCCCCCAACCTTTCCTGCCATCACGCGATAAGCCCCCGTTGCCGGGTTTTTACGGTTCCAGATGGGAGTATTGGAACCGTCCCTCGTCCACGTTTGGTTGAAATCAGTATGTGTCCCGTCAGTTAACCTGTGAAATCCCGTGCCATCCACATTAATGATACAAATTGCTGTTTTCCACTTTCCCACCTCAGGATGGTTCTTTACCCGGCGAAAGAAAACCAGCATGTTCCCATGCTTGGACCATGACGGCTTGAAGTCCCAGTGCCCGGTTGTCAGCGCTTCTCCTTCAGGAGATCCCAGAGTATTGACATGAATCTCACCACCCTTGTAATAAGCAGCGCGATATGCCGTGTCTTCGGCGGATACCTTTTCCCATAACAGGCATACCCCCAGAGCTCCCAGAAAAATGCACCGGATTGCTTTCACTGAAAAGGAACAAGTCATGGAATAAAAAGAGCTCATTAACTATTCTAATTTCTCTTAAAGAAAAATAGCATAAGGATCGTCGGTCATAACCATCCTTATCAATATATTAATGCTTATAATGAAGGGAAGCATCAGCCTCTGAAAGGTTGCCCACGTGCTTTAAAACCCGTAAGTGAATACGGTGAATCAACAGGTCAGACCATAATTTCCAGTAATTGGCAGGCCACAGATCATTCTCATACCAGGTCGTGCCGTGCAGGCGTGTCCGCCCGCCCGGCAGGGGCTCAAGACGGAATTCTCCCTGGGTCGTGCGAAAGTAACCCTCAAGATGAGGGGGGTGCACATGGTCATAAAAGGTCCATTCCTCCATCGGTTCGGGCATCTCTGTGACGTCAAATCTCAGGTGCCGCGGCTCATCCCAGATCGTAATCGGTTCCACAAAGGCACCGGTTGAAAACACACAATGCCTTACCGCACCCACCCCGGATCCCTCGATTTCGGCACGAATTGGGTAGGCAATGCCTGTTTGAAACAGCCAGTCCTCCACCGGCGGCAGCTCACTAAAAGAAACCACGTTCTGCCAGACGACCTCCACAGGGGCATTTATCTCTATCGTTGATGTCACTTCAAATGGAACAGGATCCGGCGCCTTGATTTTCTCAAAACCCATTAATGGCAAAAGGGTAACAAGAAGAACAGGCGTTACCCGGTTGGAGTAATAACTGGACTGCATGAAATAAGCAACAAC
>CALCSP010000305.1 GCA_937893785.1 uncultured Verrucomicrobiales bacterium | reverse complement strand
GGCAATTCTGGCAAAGTCAATGATCGACATTTGTCCGCCCTCATTCATATCCAGCGCAGCAACACCGCTCTGCCCCGCAATAGCTGCAGTAACAGCGGCAGCCGCAGTTTGCTTGATGAGCTCTAGGTCTCGTGAGTTGGGCCTGGCAGACCTTGCAAAATAACCACTCTTCTGCACAAGAACCTTATCCGCTGAGAGGCTTTCCTTCAACTTGTCGGCAAACCACTGACCCGGCTTAAGCTCATCAAGGCGCACATGACCGAACGCATCGCGCCTGAGTTCCTCACCCGCATTCTCCTTCTCACGTATGATGGCATCTGTGCCTGCTCCCTCGCTCAGGAAAAGGTTGACGCAATCATGCTCATCCATGATTGCATTTAGCCGCTCAAGTTCACTTTCCAGATCAAGCTCCATCTCAGGTATCCAGACCGCGTGCACATCCCAACGCTCACGTGTAATATTCAACTCGGGCAACCAACGATACCCGTCAAGGCGCTCGCGATAGTCACGTGCTGCGGCTGCCGTCAGCCAGCCACAATGCCTACCCATCACCTCGTGAATAATCAACTGCCGGGTGCTGGTAGTGTTCTCGTTGGCCACATTCTCAAAGAAAAGGGCACTCTGTTCAGCAGCCGTCCAGGCACCAAGTGTCTGACTGATGGGAAACACGTCGTTATCTACCGTCTTGGGTAAACCGACCACAGTCAGCCCGTAGCCGTTATCCTCGAGGTATTTTGCTAGGTCAGCGGCTGTCGTATTGGTGTCATCCCCTCCAATAGTATGCAGAATATCAATATCATCTGCCTTAAGCTGTTCAGCAGCAACATGCAGGGGATCCTGACCTTCCTGAACGAGTTGACGCTTCGTGCAATCCTCAACATTGGTCAATTTGACCCGACTATTTCCAATAGCGCTGCCACCGAATTCGAAGAGGACTTCATAATTTTCTTTAACCTGATCGGAAAACTGGATCGACTTTCCGAGTAGAAGTCCTTGATAACCATTGAGGTATCCACTCAAAATGGCATCCGGTTCCAATTCATTATAGCGCTCGATAAGGGCTCCTATTGAAGATGATAAACAGGGAGCGATACCTCCCGCGGTTAAAAATGCGACCTTCTTTGGCATAATTACAGGTTTTTTAAGAATTTAAGACAAAAACAAGGCGGGCAGGTTAGCCACCTTTTCCCGTGGTGCAAGCACATGACGATACCGCTTCTTGACGTTCTAGCTCCTCCCCTCTAAGTTCCGCGCCGCTATGCCTATCGCCACGCCGAAACAATTTGCCGCCATGCTCGACGCCGCCCAACAGGGCGACTATGCCTATCCAGCCATCAACTGCTCAAGTATCAGCACGTTGAATGCAGCTCTCAAAGGCTTTGCCGACAATCGCTCAGACGGAATCATCCAGTTCTCCACCGGGGCAGGACAATTTGCCTCAGGTCTTAATCACGGTGATGCAACCAAGGGAACTATTATTCTTGCCGAAGCTGCCCATGCACTGGCCGAACAGTATGATGTGCTGATCGCGCTGAATACTGACCACTGCCAACCAGGAAAAGCTGAAGAGTTCCTTGATCCACTCATTGAAGCCACCAAAGCCCGCCGCGCAAAGGGGGAGAACAACCTTTTCCAGAACCACATGCTTGACGCCTCGATCCTTCCCCTTGAGGAGAACATGGCCATCTCAAAGACCTATCTCAAGAAGTGTGCCGAAGCCGAAATCATCCTTGAAGTCGAAGCGGGCGTAGTAGGTGGAGAGGAAGATGGGGCCGCCGGTTCGGAAGACACACCCGATGAGGATCTCTACACCACTCCTGAGGACATGGTAGCAGTGCACGAAGCACTTGCCGACCTCGGACGCTTCACATTTGCTGCAACATTCGGCAACGTGCATGGACACTACAAGCCGGGAGCAGTGAAACTACAACCGGAGATTCTCAAGGAAGGCCAGGCGGCTGTGCAGGCAAAGTATGGAGAAGAATCCAAGTTTGATCTTGTCTTCCACGGCGGTTCGGGAAGTGAGCTCTCCGAGATTCGCGAGACGCTGGGTTATGGTGTTGTGAAGATGAATGTCGATACCGACACCCAGTATGCCTTCACCCGCCCAATCGCATCACATATGTGTGAAAATGTTGAGGGCGTATTCAAGATTGACGGGGAAATCGGCAACAAGAAAGTCTATGACCCACGTTCCTACCTGAAGAAAGGCGAGGAGTCCATGGCTCAGCGGGTTGGTCAGGCTTGTGATGACCTGCTCTCTGTCGACAAGACCATCATCAGGGACGTATAAGCCGACAAACTCACTTTTTATGGCTGAAGCCGTTTACTTTGTCGGTCTAGATATCGGCGGGACTACTGTAAAGGCGGCACTTCTTGATGCCACCGGCGGGCAAGTCGGGGACATGGTTGAGGTGCGTTCACATGGTAGCGAGGGCTACCGGGCAACCTTCCAACAACTGCGAAAAGCCATCGACCAGCTCTGCGAAAACAACTCAATTGATTTCGAGGCTGTTGCAGCAGCAGGCATTGATGTGCCGGCACCGTCATCCGACGGAGTAATATGGGGTCAGGCTAACCTTCATGCAGACTGGGTCGGAACAAACATCCGAGACGAATTCGCAGCGGAAATTCACCGCCCCTGCTATATGACAAACGATGGCAATGCCGCTGCTTACGGAGAGTGGTTATTGC
>CALCSP010000304.1 GCA_937893785.1 uncultured Verrucomicrobiales bacterium | reverse complement strand
TCCGCACAGGCGCAAAGAGCCCTAGCCCAAAACAAGCAGGCGCTGCACAATTTCACAAGCCTTGTACTAGAAGCCCTGCGGGAGGTCGAGTCGGCCCTAGCCACGGAAAGCTCGCTGGCAGAACAGGAGCGCTTTATCAGCATTGAGCTGAGTCAGGCCAAGCTTGCCGAGGCACAAGCAGGCCGAGACTATTCAGAGGGACTCATTGGAATCCTCTCAATCTTCGAAGCCCAGCGTAGGGGTGTAGCGGCTCGTAATGCTATGATCACGCTGCGCAACCAGCGCCTGCAAAACCGCATCGACCTGCACCTTGCCCTCGGCGGCGACTTTAAAAGCCAGCCGACCGGTGAGCCAGAGCTATAGCCGCTTTACCTTCAGGTTACGCACCCAGAACTTCTGACCGTGATCCTGAATCGCAATCTTACCTGAATCGGCCAACTTCTTATTCTTGGGCTTCTTGGCCGCAAGATCTATCTTGTCCTGTACCGTCTTGCCGTTAAGCACCACGGTCAGTCTGCCTTCCTTCATGGTTACTACCATGCGGTTCCATTCACCAGCAGGCTTCGAAGCATTGACCAGCGGTCCAGCAGTCTTGATAACCCCTCCGAGGTCATGTTGCCCGAGCTTCTTTTTGCCAAAACAGTCAAGAATCTGTACCTCAAAACCATGCGCAGTCGCATCGGACTCATCCGCAATTCTGAAATAGAGACCGGAATTTCCGCCCTTGCCATGCTTGTATTCAAAATCAAAAACAAAATCCGCGTAATCCTCCTTAAGCCATAGATAGGATCCATAGCGGGTCCACCCCTTCTCCCCAGGCCGTGGCTCAAGGTATAATGAACCATCTTTCTGAATCTTCCAATTACCGGTCGTCTTGATCTTCGATAGATCCTTGCCATCGTAAATGGTGGTAAAACCTTCCTCGGCTTGAGACATTGAAAGGGCGCTAACCCAAATAGCAAAAGTGGATATTAAAATCTTCATTACATGAAAGGGTTACCACAACAGGCCGCCCAACAAAACAATAATAATCCCCATGGATGAGCGGTTGGCCAAGCGCAAGTTTCCCACTATGTTTACATGAAATGTTGATACGCCCGGCTCTCCTCGCTTTGTTTCTTCTTTCGATTGCTGCTGCAACAGCCAGAAAACCGAACATCGTAGTGATTATTTCCGATGACATGGGCTTCTCGGATATCGGCTGCTATGGGGGAGAAATTCCAACCCCAAACATTGATACTCTGGCCTCGGGAGGATTGCGCTTTACCAACTACTATGTAAACAACATGTGCTTGGTCACCCGGGCAAGCCTGATGACCGGACAATATTCGAAAACCGCCAAGCCCGGCGCTACCCTCAGCAACAAATGTGTCACGCTGCCGGAAATTTTCCGTAAGGCCGGCTATGCCACCCTTATGGCGGGCAAATGGCATCTTGGCAATCATGCACGTGCAGGTGCTGGGTCCCCAAATGATCGTGGCTTTGACCACTGGTATGGTATTCCCGGCGGAGCCGCCAGTTTCTTCGACCCTGACCTATTGACCCGGGACGGCAAGGACATTGCACACGAGGCCCGCAATGACCCTGAATACTATTTCACCGATGCGCTGAGTAATGAAGCCGCAGACATGGTAAACCGGACACTGAATCAGAACCCGGAACAGCCATTTTTTCTTTATCTTGCCTACACTGCAGCTCATTGGCCACTGCACGCACACGAAGAAGATATCGCAAAGCACAAGGGACGGTTCACGAAGGGGTGGGACGTATTACGTGAAGAGCGTATGGAAAGAATGCAAACCCTTGGCATTATTCCCGCCAATTGCAAGATGTCCCCCCGACACCCAAGGGTTCCCGCCTGGGAAAACGAAAAACACAAGTCCTGGCAGGAGCGCCGCATGGAAGTTTACGCAGCACAGATAGCAGTCATGGATGAGGGCATTGGAAAAATCATGAACCTTCTCAGAAAGCGCAGAGTTTTTGATAATACCCTCATCCTCTACATGCATGACAATGGTGCCTGCCATGTTGAATACGAAAATCACCGCAAGGGGCCTTACCTGCCACTTAAAACCAGAGCAGGTAAAGCGATGATTCCTGGGAATCGACCTGAAGTCATGCCCGGTCCCGAACATACCTACCAAAGTGTCGGCTACGGATGGGCCAATCTGGGTAACACCCCTTTCCGCCTGTTTAAGCAACATGATCACGAAGGAGGAACACGCAGTCCACTGGTTGCCCACTGGCCCGCGGGAATCTCCAAAAAGGGCTCATTGGTAAAGTCAGTCTGTCACGTGACCGACCTCATGCCGACATTACTTGAAACCGCCGGCATACATTACCCGAAACACTTTGCAGGACAGATTATCCAACCTCATGCTGGGCGCAGCTTTGCCAAGGCCTTTGCAGGAAAACCCGTTGCAGACCGAACAAATATCTTCTGGAAACACGCACGAGGCAGAGCCATTCGCTCTGGAAAATGGAAACTGGTTGCCCAATCCAAGGGAAAATGGGAACTCTATGATCTAGATAATGACCCCACTGAGCTGAATAATATTGCCAACGAAAACCCCAAAGTCGCCTCTAAATTAAGAAAACAATGGGAGGCTTGGCAAAGAGGGCAGTGATATGCCAAGATCACGAGATGAAAAGCAGGAGAGCCTTTCTGAAAACCTCTGCCGCCATTTCCTCAATGGTGAGCGCCCCCGCTATTTTAGCGCGAAAAAACCCTCATCAACTCCTGCGTATCGGCGTCATGGGTCTAAGTCGGGGAAAAGCGCATATCACAGGATTCCTTGGTGTTGATCATACCGAGATTGCCTATGTCTGCGATGTGGACCAAAACCGCCTAGCTAACGGGATCAAACATGCCGCCGCCAAGCAGTCAGGAAAGGAACCAAAAGGCGTCACCGATTTCAGAAAAATTCTTGATGACAAGGAAGTTGATATACTTGCCATTGCCGCACCCAACTTTTGGCATACGCCGGCAACCATCCTTGCATGCGCCTCGGGCAAACACGTCTATGTCGAAAAACCCGGTAGTCACAATGGCCACGAGTCAGGGCTCATTGTAAAAGCGGCGCGTCAGGGCAAC
>CALCSP010000303.1 GCA_937893785.1 uncultured Verrucomicrobiales bacterium | reverse complement strand
TGGCAGAAGAAGAAGTGTGAATTGATGGAATTCAACTTGCCCGTGTTGCTGTTCCGGCTTTAGCGTAATAATAAGCTATGCTTTCCGTAGGCCAAAGTGGGATTCAGGGCAGACGCGATTTCCTGCGTGTGGGAGGGCTTGGTTGTCTCAGTCTGGCGAATATGCTTGCTTGGAAAGCGAAGGCTGCCGAGGCCGGGTTACCGGTAAAGGATAAATCCGTGGTTTTTCTCTTCATGCACGGCGGTCCGCCACAGACTGAGACATTTGATCCAAAAATGGATGCTCCGGATGGAGTTCGAAGTGCGATAGGGGAGGTAAAGACAAACATCCCCGGGGTGACCTTCGGCTCAACGCTTCAAAAACTGGCGGCACAGGCTGACAAGATGGCCGTGATCCGCTCTTTTGTTACAGGCAACGGGAATCATGACATCAAGCCGATTGTCGGCAGTGACTCTCTCGGGGCAAACCTTGGTTCGCTCTATTCCCGCGTTGCCGGCAGCAATCGTGCGGATAGCGGCATGCCCACCAATATTGCACTCTTTCCGCGTGCCGTTGTTCCGGGGGCGCAGGAACGAGTTAAGCAATTCGGGAATTTTGTTGCAACGGGGCCATTGGGCGGAGCCTGTGCCCCTTTTGTTCCTGGTGGAAGTGGTCAGTTGCAGCGTGATATGACACTGGCAATTCCTCAGGGTAGACTGGATGATCGTCGGCGCCTGCTTTCCAGTGTAGATTCATTGAGGCGTGAGATTGATGTGAGCGGTTCCATTGAGGGACTAAGCGGTTTTCAGCAACAGGCTTTTGACACGATTCTCGGTGGTGTTGCTGATGCGTTTGACCTTTCGCGGGAGGATCCCCGTATTGTTGAGCGTTATGATACTGCTTCACTTGTGCCCTATTCTTCGATTCGTAAAGTCTGGAACAATCACAAAAATTACAGGGATCACGTCAATTCACTCGGTAAATTGATGCTAATGGCTCGCCGATTGGTTGAAAGGGGATGTGGGTTTGTCACCGTGACAACAAATTTTGTGTGGGATTTTCATGCGGATAAGAATAATGCCACGGTGCAGGAGGGAATGCATTATGTGGGGTTGCCTTTTGATCATGCTGTTTCCGCTTTCATTGAGGATGTGCATGAGCGTGGATTAAGCGATAAAGTTTTGCTGGTTTGCTGTGGAGAAATGGGACGCAATCCGAAGATTAATGCTAAGGGAGGGCGAGATCACTGGGGTAAGATTGCCCCCTTGATGCTTTCGGGTGGAGGGCTAAAAATGGGACAGGTAATCGGGGAATCCACCCGTGATGGCGGTGAACCGAACAGTGAAGCTGTGACTTCAAGTCAATTACTTGGAACAATCATGCACACGCTTCTGGACATCGGCGAGGTGCGCCTGATGGAGAACCTATCAAGGGAGGTGAAGTCCTTAATAACAGGATCTGAACCCATTAAAAATCTGGTCTGAATCATTATGCAAATTTTGAGGTGAGCAAAGGCAATGCCAGTCATCCCTATATTTGTAAGAATTGACAGGGCGATCTTTTTTAATGAAGGATGAAAGCATGAGTGATACTGCAATGCTTAAGCCAGTCTTGGTTGATGCCATAGGGCGAAGCGGAACGACGGTGATGATGAGTTTGTTGGCTAGTTCGCCGGCAGTAAGGGTTGAGCGGGACTATCCTTACGAGTCACGATACCTGACCTATTTTGCCTCGCTGTCAAAAATGCTTGATGGAGACGCTAAACTTGCTGGGAAATGGCCACGGGATAATATGCTCGCGGAGCCGCCTATTGAGATTGGCGGGTTGCCATGGCGGCAACTTGTTCAGGATTCAGGTGCTCTTGCGCAAATTTGTCTGCAAGATTTATGGAAACGATTTTCTGAGGGGGCTTCGGAAATGGAAACTCACTACATAGAGAAAGTTCCGCGTTGGGTGAGTGAGTATGTTCCCTCCATTATTTCTGAATCTAAGGTTGTATGCCTTGTACGTGATCCACGAGATGTCTGGTTGTCGGTTGCCGCCTTTAACGCTAAGCGTGGCTATCTTGGCTTTGGTCGCGAGGAGAAAGATAGTGATGAAGATTACTTATCACGTTTCATTGAAAGGGTTGGTAAGCGCATGACGCCGATACTCTGTAGAGAAAATACTGACCAGAAGATGTTAATCAGATATGAGGATTTAATTGCCGATACTGCTAATGTTGTTGGTAGACTTGGTGATTGGTTGAACCTCGATCTTGATGCTTCTGTATTGTCTGAGCGCATTCAGGAGCATGTCACGGCTCCCAGCAGTGGTAAGTCTGTACAGAGATGGAAGCGTGAATTATCTCGGAGTATACGTAAGCGGTTCAAACGAGAGATGGGCGATATTCTAGATGGCTTCGGTTATGAATAGAGATTTTGGAACTTTTTAGTTTGGCAAAGATCTCATCTTCAAGGCGTGGGTTGATTGAGTGAAGATACACTTATGAACGATAAAGAATGATATTTTTTTAGTGTGTTTCTGGCAATAGTGTGTATGGATTGCACTCTGGAGATCGCTTCTGCGTTCTTTGTTATTAACTCAACTCAACTG
>CALCSP010000302.1 GCA_937893785.1 uncultured Verrucomicrobiales bacterium | reverse complement strand
TAAAAAAGAATTACCCCGGGGACGATGGTCGTCCCCGGGGTAAAGGGATTCGTGCTGCTTTTTCAGCACAAAAGCCGATGATTAGCCGTCGGCATTCGGGCGCTTCTTGCCACCCGGCTTCTTGCCGGCACCCGGCTTGCCACCTGGTTTCTTGCCGTCAGTGCCCGGTTTCTTGCCTTCGCCACCCGGTCTTGCGCCAGGTCGCCTTTGTCCCATCTTAGCTGCTGCAGCCTTGATTTCCGCATCGGAAACCTTGCCGTCCTGATCGGAGTCGGCTCGCTTGTTGAACATCTCTGCGAAGCGTTCGCTATTGGCGAGGCGGTCCTTAATCATTGAGACGCGCTCGTCGACGGATAGCTTACCGTCTTTGTCCGCATCGAATTTTTCCATGATGGCTTTGCGGTCAGGGCGGTTGCCGCCGGGACCACCAGGACCGCCGGGACGCTTGCCGCCGGGACGCTCTGCTCCGGGCTTGCCTTTCTGCTTGCCTTTGCCGCCATCACCGGGCTCCGCGAGGGCGGTTGGGGCGAGCATTGCAAGTGCGATGGCTCCTGCTGTCAGTTTCTTCAGTGTCATTTCATTTTTATAGTTAGGTTTGAGTTTGGAAATCTTGTGCCACCAGTTGAAGATGGTAATTTCTTGTCTTGATAATCTAAAGTCTATCTAGACAATATTACCCGAAGATGACGGCAGTTTTTTTTCTTCATCAGCTCTTTTCAAGTTGAAGATAATACGGTTTTCCTGATCCAGTTCAGCCTGTATATCAAGAGATAATGCTCTTGAGCAGGTGCGTGCCAGACACAGGCCAAGCCCACTGTGATTATGGTCAGAGCGAGCATCATCCTGCCTCCAGAAGCGCTCAAATAGGTGGTGAATGGACTCAGGTTCGATGTCTGAAACCGTGTTAGAGACGCTTAGGATTATGCCGTTCAGTTCGCCTTCCCCCGTGATGTCAATGACTCCTCCAGCGGGGGTATACTCGGAGGCATTGGAAAAAAGATTATTCAAAATTAGGCGAAGAAGCTTTGGATCGGTCTCCAGTGTCTGGGTTTCTGGGATATCAAGGTTGACTCTGATTTTTTTCTCAGCAGCGCGCGCGGCGAAGGGTTTCCAGCATGATCTGCAAAGACTGGAGATGTCGACTGATTCCGGTTGTATTTCCGTTTGCCTGTTCTCGTAACGTCCGAGCATTAAAAGGCTTTCAATAATGGCCTGCATCTGTTCGGCTATTTCAAGCGTCTCCTTTGCCTGGTCACTGTTGTTCTGATCGGGCCAGCGCATCGCAACCTCAGACATCATGCGAAGTTCTGCGATTGGAGTTCGCAGCTCGTGAGCTAGATTAGAACTAAACCTTTTCTCGCGTTCAAAACTCTCCTCGAGCCTTTCCATTAGTTCATTGAGGTGGTTGCAAATTGGTGTCAATTCGCGTGGCATGTTCTTGCTGGAAAACCGGCCATCAAGCGAAGAGGCGTCAATGAGTGCAACCTTACTGCCAAGCGTATTAAGTGGTTTGAGACCGCTTTTCAGCGCCAGTTGTATAAGGGTTACTGAACCGAGGCCCGCAAGGATACCAATGCCGGTGATTCCCAGAAGAAGATTGGCCATCGTTTGGTGCATCGGACCTGCGTCCGTGGTGACTATTGCCGTGAGATGGTGGAACCGTGGTGCATCCTGCGGGGGGGGGCCACCTGGACGCCTAACCGGGATGTTCTGTGGTGGCGGTGAACCGGGGCGCCTGCCCGTGGGGTCGTTTCCCCGCAGTCGAGGAAATCCGAAACCTTTGGGACGAAACATGATTGCCATGGCACGCATTTGTTTACCGTTCTTCCCGGATATGTCGAAGAAACTGGGACTGCCGGGCTTGAGGTTGTCAGGCTTTTCAATGTTTGTCTCGTCGAGGTTGGGTGACTTGAGAATCGTTGTGCCATCCGGTTTCCATATGTGAAACTGACAGCCGTTTTCCCGGGACAAGTTTTCCAAGCGCTCGGTGAGAGCTCGAGAGCGGCTGTCATCACGCAATGCCCTTTCTACCAGTTGTGATTTTTGATCGCGCGTGGGGGATTCTCCACGATCGGATGCTTTTGGAGGTGGCTTGATATCATCAGAAAGCATGTGTCGCGGAAGTATGTTCGTTACCAAGCGGATGGAGTTGTCCAGCTTGGCAAGTCTGGCATCAAGACGGGCAAGCTCACCCTGTTGCACCGAATAGTAGACACCCGCACCGGCGGCCACCCACATAATGGAGAGACCGAGAAGTAGCCAGATCACCAGACGCTTGCGGATGGATGTCATTTTTTCTTCACTTCGAGGACATATCCCTGTCCCCGTCTAGTATGGATAAGGGGCGATGAGGATTCAGAGGTTGCAATTTTTCTGCGTAGGTTGCAGATGGCGGAATCCACGACATTACTCATCGGTGAGACCAGTTCATCATAGATATGTTCCTCGATTTCAGTGCGTGAGATCACGGCACCCTGACGCATCATCAGGTATTCAAGAAGCGCGTATTCTCTGGCAGTCAAGTCAAGGCGAATTCCGCCTCTTGATGCCATTTTTGCAGACGTGTCGATTTCAAGGTCATCGATAGAAACCTTGGGGCTTGGCTGCTGATAAGAACGGCGGCAAAGGGCATCTATACGGGCAAGAAGTTCCTCAAGGGCGAATGGCTTGATTAGGTAATCGTCTGCTCCTCGCTGCAGGCCCTTGACCCGGTCAGCGATCGTGTCCTTTGCTGTGAGAAAAAGCACAGGTGTTTGGTTGCCTCCATTCCGTATCTTTTCAAGAATCGTCAGCCCGTCCATACCTGGAAGCATAATGTCGAGGAGCAGGACGTCATAGCTGTTTTCCTGCGCCATCCAAAGCCCATCGTTGCCATCGCCGGTGGCATCAACGGCATAACCGGATTCGCGCAGCCCCTTGGCGACTGCATCACGCAAGCGGCTGGAGTCTTCTACTAAAAGTATACGCATTGATTTTTTTCTAGAGTTATTGGGTAAATTACAACGCCAAGATGACCGAAAGATTACGGGGCAAAGTCGATCTTAGTCGCTGCAAGAATGTGCAGGCGGTAAAAGACCCGTTTGCTCTGCTCTCTCAAAGGCAGTTTAAGGGTTATGTAATCGAAGCCTGGTTGTCCTTGGGTAGAGGTTTT
>CALCSP010000301.1 GCA_937893785.1 uncultured Verrucomicrobiales bacterium | reverse complement strand
TACAGGCTGCCATTCTTGTTCCATTGAAGCCGTTTTCGACCTTGAGCAACCGGAAGGCGTTAATGCCGTCCTCGCAGCTGCTGGGCTTGCATCCTGTGAGAACAATCAGCTGGTAATACGAAGGGTCATCGACACTTCTGCGGGTAATAAACAATTTGTGAACTGCTCACCGGTTACGCTCTCCATTCTAAAGAAAATTGGAGAACTTCTCGTCGACCTGCACGGCCCCCACGACCACCAGTCACTTCTGTGTCGAGAGCGACAACTTGACCTGCTTGATGCTTACGCAAATGCCGAGACAGAAGCTGCTAAATGTGCAGATGCTTACCGGCAACTCAACAGTCTTCAAATCCAATACGATGAATTGGCAAACTCTGAAAGGGCCAATGAGCAGGAACTTGACTTGCTTAATCACCAAATTGCAGAAATTGAGAGTGCAGAACTCGTTATTGGAGAGGAAGATAAACTCGAGCAAAGCTATAAGGTAGCAGCTAACAGCAGTCACCTCATGCAAACTGCAGGGCACATCATCGGAGCACTGGGAGAGAGTGATCATTCAATCATTTCAAACCTGTCGGCAATCACCAAAATGATTCGGGATTTGGAAAAAAATGATCCATCCACCGCAAGTTTTACAGAGAGCTTTGATCAGGCGCTCATTGAATTGGAGGAACTTGAAAGCAACATGCGTGAATACGCCGGAAATCTCGAGATAGATGCTGCCGAAATCGAAGCCCTCAAGGATCGCATCAACCTTATTGAATCCCTGAAGCGCAAATACGGTAACAACATTCACGCTATTCTTGACTTCAAGAACAAGGCCCTAAAAAGAAGAAACCGTATTGAAGGCCGGGGGGAAGAATTGGAAACACTCTCCACCAAAATCACCGCAGCTAATCAAGAATTTTGCTCAACGGCACGAAAACTAACCCTAAAGAGAAAACGCGCAGCCCCCAAACTCGCCAAAAGCATCAGTAACCACCTCGAAGAACTTGGCTTCAAAAAAGCACATTTTGAAGTTGCTCTGGAAAAACTTGAGCAACCGGCAAAGTTAGGAAATGAGAACATAGAGTTCATGTTATCCCCGAACCCGGGTGAACCTGCAAAACCGCTTCGTTCGATTGCATCCAGCGGTGAGATGTCGCGTATCATGTTGGCCATCAAGAGCACCCTGGCCAGTCAGGACGCCGTTCCGCTGTTGGTTTTCGACGAAATTGACGCGAACGTAGGTGGAGAAATTGCCCAAGCTGTAGGAGGAAAAATGGCATCTCTTGGCAACCATCACCAAGTCATAGCGATTACGCATCTGCCGCAAGTGGCATCAAGAGCAAACTGCCATTATTTCGTCAATAAGGAGTTTGGCAGTGACGGGCGCACATACTCATTACTAAGGAAAATAGAAAACGATGACCGTATAGCTGAAATCGCGCGGATGCTCGGGGGAAACACGAATTCAGCACGCAAACATGCCGAAAGTCTACTGGACATTGCCGCATGATTGCCAAGCGTTGTCATCGCTGACAATAGCAACCTAAAATCACGGTGCAGTAAGCCCCGCCTCAACCATTTTCTCTTTTGACCATCGGGGTCTAATACGGGCAGGAGTTGGCTTGCCATGCTTGCGATCAAATTCATCTGCAGTGCGTAGCTTGGGAACATAGTCACTGGTTTCACGTTCCCACTTTTTCAATGCATCACGCATAAGCGAAAGCGTCTTTGAATGCTCAGGCAAACCTGCAAGATTTTTCAGTTCATGGGGATCATTACTGCAATCGTAAAGCTCTTCTCGAGGTCTTGGAAACCAGAATAACTGGCCCTCCGTAGCCGACAAGTCAGCTGATTCGTGTTTTTTCTGCAGCGCTTTGTAAGTAATGCCTCTTACCGCATCAGCCGGTGGTGTCGGTGGCAAGTCATCGTAATAGTTCCGAATATATTTAAACTGTGTATTCCGAACAGCTCTGGAATGATCTTCGTAATCATGCCAGTTTTTCTCGGCAAAGGCGTAACTGCGGATAGGTAATCCATTAGGATTGGCCAGAAGTGCTTTAAAGCTAACTCCGTCAAAAGTATCACTCTTCTCCACTCCGGCTATTTCAAGAAGTGTTGGAGCAATATCAACAGCACTAATGAGCCGTTTACAAATAGTGCCGGGCTTAACGACCACAGGATATCGGATAATAAAGGGTGTTCTTATTCCTGAGTCGTAAAGTGATGTCTTATCCCTTGGAAAAGGTCTCCCATTATCAGAGCAAAAAATAATCAAGGTTTCATCCAGTATGGAGTTTTTTTGGAGCTCACTGACCACCATTCCGGTAAACCGGTCGAGACGAGTGATCTCATCATAATAGAGAGCATACTCCCGACGCACCCCAAAGGTATCCGGATGATAGGGGGCAACACGCACAGCCGCAGGCAAATGTGGTTGCTTCAGAATCCCCTCATCATAGGGACGATGTGGATCAAGTGCAGCCAGCCACAGAAAAAACGGCTTATCTTTTGGCCGCTCCTTAATCAGCGAAACCCAGTCCGCGCATCCACTTTTAGCATCACCTTGAGTCGTTTCTTTGAAGACACCAGCCTCACCTTCCTTGCCTCCAGGCAGTTGAAATCCGGAAGTATCAACATCACGTATAAGGTCAAATCGGTCACGAATCTCCGTTCCAAGGTGCCATTTCCCTGCAGCTGCGGTCCAATAGCCCGCCGCCCGAAGTTTCTCGACGAATGTTTTCTGTTTAGCAGGCACTGGCCAGTGAAGTTCATCAGCTCCTGTTCGGTGCGGATAACGCCCTGTGATAATACTTGCCCGACTCGGGCTGCATGAACTGGCTGTCAGGATGGCGTTGGTAAACTTCATTCCCTCAGCGGCCAACTTGTCGAGATTTGGTGTGCGAACACGATCATTCCCGTATGGCCCGGAATCATCCCATGCCATATCGTCGGCAATGATTAGAACGATATTCGGTCTCTGCTTCGCACTAAGCCATCCAGCAAGAAACAAGTTGGTAATCAGGAATAATCTGAGAAATTTCATTACCAATGCATTAACCCCTTCGACTTTACTTTTCTACGATAAACCGCATCCCCATTAGCAACATAAATATATTCTAGCTGTTTACCGGCAAAAACAACACTGACCAATGGTTTACCGGGCTGTGGTGAGTGTATAACACCAGACATTCTTCCAGTCGGGTCAAACATTTGAAGGCCAAGGTCAGAAGTCACGTAAAAACACCCGATTGCGTCAACTGCCATACCATCACCCTTACTGGGGTGGTGCCTGGTCCGTAATCGAAGCGAGGCATAGGGAGACCGGAAACTTAGCGAACCATCTTTTTCAATCCTGAAGAACCAAATCTCCTTGTCCATATGGTCTGACACTAAGAGCGTTCCACCGTCAGCGGAAAGAACGATACCATTCGGCTTAGCAATGTCCTTGGCCACAATCTTCAATCTGCTCCCCCCCTGTTTTGGATTGATTTGATAAACCCTACGGGTAGAAGTTTCGGTAAAATAAATATGACCCTCGACTGTCACAACCAAGTCATTTGGCCGGATACCGGAAACAATGATATCGGGAGCGAACCCCGGCTTTAGAGCCACAATCCGCCGGTTGCGTCCCTGACAGCCATAAAGTCTACCATCCGGACCAAACTGCATTGCACTAATACCTGCGATCCCGGGAATATAATCTGACACTTTCCCTGTTATGTCGACTTTCTTGATCCCTCCTCTCCCGGAAAAGTCCGAGTAATAAAAATTTCCAACATTATCCGTACAGCATGCATCACAGAATTTCATGCCACCCACGACTTTTTCCCAGCTTTCCCCCTCTATTAAGACTTGCTCAAGGGAAATATCACCAGCAAAACATCCACAGCTTAACAAAACCGCAGCCAACAAATTTCCAAAGTGTTTGGCATACATCATTTCTGCGGATAATCACGCCATAGCCAACGTAGCATCTCGGGAAAAATCGCGCCTCCATGTTTCCCGTTATGCCCCCCTTCACCCATAACAAACCTGAAATCATACCCAGCAAACTTTAAGGCTGCTGCCATCTGGCGATTACCCAAAGGCCAGTTCCCATGGAGATTATCCAGATCTTTTTCACCAGCCTGAAGAAAAACCCGAATAGGCTTCTTTTCGGTTTTCCGGATGATAGCAGGGTAATTGTGCCCTCCACGGATATTCGTAAAGCTTCCTACGTAGCTAATCACCTTGCGGAAAGCATCTGGCCGCTGCCAGGCAACTGTCCATGCACAAATACCTCCTGAGCTGATACCGCAGACAGCACGCCCTTCTGGATCATCTGTAATACTGTAGTCACGCTTCAGCTGAGGAATCATGTCATCAAGCAGGAATCTAGCATACTGATCACTGAGGGTGTCATATTCAAAACTACGATTTTTCCTCGGTTTTGCGCCTTCCTTGACGGCAGGAATAACACCTGGGTTAATAAAAAGCCCGATCGTGAGAGGAATCTCCCCAGTATGTATCAAGTTATCAAGTACTGTGGGTGCACGGGTGTGACCATGGGGATCCTGATACCATTTACCGTCCTGAAAAACTATTAAACATGCAGGTTTCGTGCCATCATACTGCGATGGAACATAAACCCAGTAGTCGCGTTCACTGCCAGGATAAACCTTACTCTCAGTAAACTTATGCATGGTCAGTTTGCCCTGCGGAACACCTTCTTTGCGCAGCGAATCAGGACCCAGATGATAATCATCTGCGAGTGCACATGCCACACTTAGCAGGCATAATAAACTTAACAGGTTGCGAAATTTCATTGCTCTCGCTTAGAATAAACCGCGCCTTTCCTTGATGCAAACAAAGCAGGATGGTTACTCCCTTTATGATCATTCACCTAAAGGATCGAACCCTCTTTTATTACTGAACCCAAAGACCACGGGCTGATCTATAACCTGAGTTGTTCTTCATGCTTTACAACAACCGAAAAATTATCCTTGAGAAATACGGGGAACCTTGGACAGCCGCTTCTCTCAAAAGTGAATCTATTTCACCACCCACCAAAGGTGAAATTCTTGTAAAAACTTCATTTGTACCGATAAATCCAGCCGATATCAATATCCTAGAGGGGCGCTATGGAACCCTGCCGGCATTGCCGGCCACAATTGGCACTGAGGGATCCGGAGAAGTCATCGCGACAGGACCAGACGTTGCAGAAATTCGGGAAGGTGATCAGGTTCTTTATTTGTCTCGCACCGACTGTTGGCAGGACTATGTGAGCTGCACTGCAAAGCAAGTCATCAAAATTCCTAAGAATCTACCTGGAAAATTTGCATGCATGCTGAAAATCAACCCGGCAACAGCATGGTTGTTGTTGCATCAAGGAAATAGTATTCTCCCAGAGGGCTGGATTATACAAAATGCTGCAAACTCTGGAGTTGGTCATGCTGTTATCGCTATTGCCCGGAAATTGGGAGTTCGCACTGTCAACTTCGTGCGGCGCAAGGAATTAATTAAACCTCTTTTGGGGGCAGGAGGAAATATTGTGGTAATGGATAATGACGAGGGCAAAAATGCTGCCATAGAACAAATCGGGGATGCTCCTGTCGAGTTGGCGCTCAACGCAGTCGGTGGCGAGAGCGCACTGCGAATAATGTCCATGCTCTCTGAAGGTGGAACCCATGTCACCTATGGAGCAATGGGCAAGCGACCTTTGAAGGTGCCAAACAGCATGCTCATATTCAAGAATTTAAAGTTGAAGGGCATGTGGTTGACAAAATGGCTCAAATCAGCGGACCCAAGGGAAATTAAAGAGGTTTACGATCTACTTTCCGAGTTATTGCTCTCCGGGCAAATGCTTCAACCTATCGACTCAGTTTACTCCCCCGAGAATATCTCTTTGGCCATCAAAAGGGCTACAGAAAATAGCCGATCTGGCAAAGTCCTGCTCGACTTCAGGTTGAATGTCAGTCAATAAAAATGCAATGGATGATCTCTTTGATTTTCCCGACGAGGAACAGAACGTGACCGGTAATACTGATGCAATATTCAGTGTCACACAGTTAACACGAAAAATTCGCAACCTGCTTGAAGATCGTATCGGGGAAGTTTGGGTGGAGGGGGAAATCAGCAATCTGCGCAAACAGTCTTCGGGGCACCATTACTTTACCCTTAAGGATGAGAGTGCGCAGATCTCCTGTGCTCTGTTTCGGAATAAAATCCGCCAGCTCACCTTTCCTCTAGAAGACGGCATGAAGGTACAGGTTCTTGGTAATGTCTCAGTCTATCAGGCGCGGGGCAATTATCAGATTATCGTTGAACTCATACAAGATAAAGGTCTTGGAGCTCTTCAGGCCAAGTTCGAGGCACTAAAGCGTAAACTGGACAGTGAAGGGCTTTTCGACAATTCAACCAAGCAATCCGTCTCTGACTTTCCAGAAACAATCTGCCTGATTACGTCTCCTACAGGTGCTGCTCTGCGTGACATCCTAAGCGTAATGCAAAGGCGCGCACCTTGGGTAACAGTCCTTGTATACCCCGTCAGGGTTCAGGGAAAAGAAGCCGCAGGGGAAATTTCACAAGCTTTGGAGTTTCTTGCAAGCTGGAATGAGCAAGCAACTACATCAATTGACACTGTGGTCATTACGCGTGGTGGCGGCAGCCTGGAGGATTTGTGGCCATTCAATGAAGAACAAGTTGCACGTTCTATCCATGCATTCCCACTTCCTGTCGTATCTGCTATTGGCCATGAAATTGATTTTACAATCTCGGACTTTGTGGCGGATTTGAGGGCCCCGACACCAAGTGCGGCTGCTGAAATGATCGTACCGGATTCAGAAGAGCTGCTCAACCGCATTCAACACATGCAAACTTCCCTTGAAAGAACTGTCGGAGCCTCGGTCGAACGACATGCTGATCGTATCGAGTTTATGGCCGGAAGCGCCTTGTTAAAGGAACCAATGCGAATCGTTTCAGACCTCACGCAGGATCATGACCGCATTACTGATAAATTTGAATCTGTGTTCAAAAAAGCAATTGAGGAAAAGGCCAATTCCATCATTGAACTTAGGCACCAGCTGACACTTCACCATCCGGTAAAGAGACTGGAATCTGTATCCGGAAGGTTTTCCTTGCTCGCCAACCAGCTTACAAACTCAGCATTGGCCCAATGTCAGGCGCTCAGTGAACGCTGTACCAGTGCCGCTTCTTCTCTTAAGAATCTAGGGCCTGGATCAGTGTTGGCGCGGGGATATTCGATAACCCTAGATGAAAATGGCAACCTGATAGAATCCGCAAAAAACAGCAAGGCTGGCGATCGGATTATATCCAAATTTTCTGACGGTGAAATTCGCAGCACCGTCGAATAAGTTAGTTGGATAGAAAAAGAAACTCTACCTTCTTTTTACAAGCAGCGTACCCAACTAGACCAAACTTATTATCTAAAAAGGAATATCGTCATCATCCCCGGAGGAAAACTGCGCACCATCGTTGCCGACAGGGTCCTGAGATCCTTGAGGAGAAGGTGCACTTTCTCTTCCCTGCTGATAGCCCCCACCGCCACCACCGCCATCGCGACTTCCAAGCAATTGCATCTGTTCACCCACCACTTTTAACTTTGAGCGCTTTTGGCCGCTGTTCTTGTCTTCCCAGCTATCCATTTGTAAGCGCCCCTCTATATAAACAGGCCGCCCCTTTTTCAAATATTCCCCGGCAATCTCAGCCTGCCGACCCCAAAGGGTAACATCCACGAATGTTGTCTCTTCCCTTTTCTCTCCACCATCAGAGGAATAGTAACGGTTCATTGCAAGACCCAGATCGGTTACTGCTGTTCCCTTCGGGGTATAGCGAACTTCAGGATCTCGGGTGCAATTGCCGACAAGAATGACTTTATTTACTGATGCCATAAAAAGAATGGTAATGAAATAAAAGGCGGAGAGAAACCTTTTTCCGCAGAAAAATCACTTATCTAATGCGTAGCAATTAACCAACCAGAACGCTTACAGCCAATTACATCTAAATGTTGGCATTATCGTACTTGATAATGCTGAAGATGAACTGCTGTGTTAAGGCTGAGCGCACTCTTGATCTTATCGATAGATTCCGGCAGTGCTGAAAAATGATAACTAACATAATGACCCGAAGCAAGCTTGCGGGCATTATAAGCAAAGTCCTTGCGACCGATTTGCTCAATTTGTTCTAAGGCCCCTCCTTCACCTTCAATAGTTCGCCCAATGTCTTGGACAAGTTGATCCACATCCGCCTCGTGCCCAGTGGTATCAAGAACAATCATGCCTTCGTAATCTCTTTTCATTTGTTATCTATTTGTTTGTCTTCAGCAGGTAAATTGGTTTTGGGCAGTAAATCTTTAGCGTTTAATGGTTTTTTGTCCTGCTTTTTCTTTTCTGTTTCAACAATGGAGTTGAAACGGGTCATGGCTTCAGGCAGGCCCTGCTCAATAATCACTGCGAGTGCTAATACCGCGTTTTTTACCGATTTTTCAAGTTCGGATCGCTCTTCATCGCGGAATTTCCCTAGAACATGCTTCACAGTCCCCTTCACACCAGCACCAATGCCTATTCTTAAGCGCGGAAAATCCTGAGTTCCTAGGTGATTAATGACCGATCTCATGCCGTTGTGCCCACCGGCTGAGCCACTCGCTCGAATGCGAAGACGGCCGAGTGGTAAATCCATGTCATCATAAAGAACCAGAATTTCTGTAGGCCTGATCTTGTAATATGTTGCCACTTGCCCCACGGCCATGCCACTATCATTCATGTAGGTTTGTGGCTTTATAAGATAGCAATCGCCATTCTTTGAAATCTTGCTCTTCCACCTTTTCTCATCACGAAAGCAAAGCCCAAGGTTGCTGGCGTATTGATCAAGCACCATGAACCCAGCGTTATGCCTGGTATCAATATAATCCTTCCCCGGATTACCAAGGCCAACGATCATTCGCATAGAGCAACGATTATCATTCGTTGCCATATCACCGGAGTGAGTCGGGTCTCAAAACCTACCCCTCACTGTCGCCATCTCCACCAGCAGCCTCACCCTGACTCTCCCCCTCGGCAGTATCACTGCCACCATCGGTTGCCCCATCATCGGAAGTCTCTGACAGTGCCGCCCTCGTCTCATTGACAATGGCAATCAGAACGGAGTCATCCAGAGAAGCGGAAACACCATCCGGGAATGGAGCCGAGCCGATACTCAGGCTGTCACCGATACCAAGGTCACTGACATCAAAGGATAAAACCGATGGAAGGTCTTTGGGTAAACAGTGGACCTCAATGTCGTGGAGGAGGGTATCAAGAATGCCTCCATTTTTAATCCCAACCGCATCGCCAGTCAGTTCAACAGGAACCCTTGCGTGGATCTCGTTCGCTTCGTTAACGGCATTAAAATCAACATGAAGAATCTTACCCGATATGGAATGATGTTGTACCGCCTGAATAAGGGCCAACTTATCGGATTCCTTAGCTCCTTCGATCTGAAGGTTCACCAAAATCTGCTCACTGGCACTATGACGCAGTATATCCTCAAACGCCTTCGCTTCGACCTGAACAGCGTAATTGTCCTGCGATGCTCCATAAACAACACCCGGAATAAAGCCTGCACGACGCAAGCGCCCCACAGCAGCACTGCCTACTGATTCTCTTTTCTCTGCCTTTAAATTGATCTGATCTGCCATAACTATTTGCCTTTTGAAGACTTGCGCTACATCTCCGATAAGCGCGAGGGGTGGCAATCCTATCGTTCCTTCTAGCTGATGTCAAAAAGAGAAGTGACCGACTCGTCGTTATGAATACGACTGATCCCTTCGCCCATTAATCCTGCAATACTGATAGTAGTTACCTTGGGCCCTTGAGCCATGGGTGTGCTGTCAGTGGTAATCAACTCCTCAATCGGCGAATTAGAAAGGCGCTTTTTGGCAATTTCACCAAGAACACCATGCGAAACACCGGCATATATCTTACCTGCACCGCGCTCCTGAAGCAATTCTGCCGCGGCGCATAATGTCCCCGCAGTCTCGGTCATGTCATCAACCAAAAGGATATCGCACCCTTCTACATCACCTATTACGTTTAATGCCTCTACCTTGGTTGCACTGATCCGACGCTTGCCGACAATAGCCAGCGGTACATCAAGAGCCTTGGCATATGCATCTGACATCTTCAGTCCACCGACATCAGGAGATACAACAGTCAGGTTCTTGATGTCTTTACTTCTAAGGTAACTGATGAGGACAGGAGCCGCGTATAAATGGTCAACTGGAATATCAAAGAATCCCTGAATCTGACCGGCATGCAGGTCCATCGTGAGCACACGGTTTACTCCCGCGGCTGCTAAAAGGTTGGCAACCAGCTTGGCTGTGATAGGCACCCGGGGCTGATCCTTTCGGTCCTGCCTTGCATAACCGAAAAAAGGAATAACTGCGGTGATGCGGGCTGCACTAGCACGCTTGGCTGCATCCACTGTGATCAGTAATTCCATGAGGTTGGAATTAGTCGGCGGACAGGTCGGTTGAATAATGTAAACGTCACTACCTCTGACATTCTCGTTAATCTTGACGAATGTCTCACCATCAGGAAATGCCGTCACAGTGGCATCACATGGTGTTACCTTAAGATAGTCGGCAACACTTTGAGCCAAATCCGGATGAGCACTGCCTGATATAATCTTCATTATTGATGGGAAGGGATATTAAGTATTGAAAGGATGCAACACGAAAGCGATGCACTTTGCAATGCAGATTTGAGTTCTCTTGCCAACTGCTCCACCTTGCATTTCTGCCGAAATAATTTAAAATATTATGGATAATAGCCGACATCCTTGGCTCAGTTCCCTTACAGCCTGTCCTTAAACATGGCTTTGAAAATACCCGTTTAGTGCGGCCATGAACAATCACAGGCAACTCAATCCCTTGGTTTGGATACGGGAAAATCCAATTGCAGCAACTCTTTTGCTTACCATCAGCGGGACACTTGTTTATTTCTACTGCGCCATAGAGCTATTTGGTAATTTTCGCGAACAAACTGTAATTTACTGGGTATGGGCTATTTGTGGCAAAACGGAGTATGACTACGGACATGGTCGTTTTGTGCCTTTGGCAATGGCATTCCTAATATTCCGGTCACGGAAGAAAATCTTCTCTGCACCACGATCAAGTGAATGGTGGGGGCTGGCCATTCTCTTATTAGGTATTTTCTTCTATATTGTCTCTTACCGGACCATTCAGGCCAGAGTAGCGGTAGGCTCAATTCCCTTTGTCTTGTTTGGTCTTATTGCCTTTATATGGGGACGGCATGTCGCAAGACATTTCATATTCCCTTTAATGCTCGTATATTTTGCCATTCCCTTACCCGGCCTGACGCAGGCAACCAACAGCCTACAGGTTGTCGCCACGCAGATCGCATACCATGTCTCGTCCTTCTGTGGTGCTGATATTATCGCTGCCGGAACAAATATTCAGTCAGCGGGAGGAAAATGGGACGCCCTGAAAATCGCTGAAGGGTGCTCTGGAGTCAGGTCTTTAATCGCACTTACCTTCATTGCCGCAGTATACGGCAACTTAACCCAAGACAAAGTATGGAAACAAATAGTGCTTATCGGCGTCTCAGTGCCCCTCGCAATCCTTGCCAATTCCATAAGGGTGACGACTATCGTCTTGATCGCTGAGTATTGGGATGCGGATTTTGCTGCTAAGACTTACCATAATTTTTCAGGTTTCATCTTCTTTCCTATGGGACTCGCAGGACTTCTGCTTTGTAGTTTTCTAATCAACGGTGGCTGGAAAAAAGCACGTCAGCGAACCACCACCAGAATCATTCAATCAGGAACTGAAGAGCCTCACGAATAAAAACATGATTCGTAAATTACTCATCGCTCAGACCGTTCTGGGCATTGGCCTCTGTGGGATCTACTTGTTGCCCAAGACCTTTAATATCAGGCAATCGGCAATAGTAATGAGCCTGCCATCAAACCAGCCAGGATGGACATTCGAGCAAGGGGAACCTTCAAAACAGGTATTGGCTTCTCTAGCCGACGATACCGATTATGAATTGGGGTTTTATTACAGAAAAACACCCAATAGAATTGGAAAGCTGGATTTGATCAAAACATTCATTGTGCTTTCAGGCGAAGACATGAACAACAGTATTCATCGGCCTGAACGTTGCTTGTATGCTCAAGGATTTGAAGTCCTAGATTCACGAATTATTGATATTGACGTGGGTGGAGGCGTTACAATCCCTGCCCAAAGACTCACTGCCGAGCATCGATCAACGGGCATCAAGCAGGTATCTTATTATTGGTTCACAGGCGCTAAAGTCATTACTTCAAGCCATTACCGCAGAACTCTTACTGACATATGGGACAGAGTAATTACTGGCACTAACCAGCGCTGGGCCTATGTGACAATCTCTGCCTTTCTTAATGGAGAACCTCCTCTAACGCATCATGATGAGCCGTTCACGAACGAAATGCTCACTGGATTCATTGGAGAGATTTTCCGTAAGATTCATAAAGTCGAACAACTTGGCGGAAAATGGACTGCTGCTGGATCATAGCTAAATAAGTGCATTTCACCTGCCCAGCCCATGAAACTTCTCCACCCAAGCCTGTATCGTCGACCTGAACTTTTCTTTAGACCTGGACAAATTTTTCGGAGAATCCTTTGGGAATTCAAGCGTCCTAAGAAAAATGTTTTAGTAAGATTACCCTGGGGACTACACGTAAACGTCTCACCACATGACCGTATAGGTTCATCGATTCTGAAAACCGGCACCTATGACACGGCAGTCCTAGAGTGTCTTTACCGCTTAGTGGATGAGGACGATCTCTGCCTTGATATCGGGGCAAATTTCGGATTAATGGCAGGAGTAATGGCGCTTGCAGCCGGGAAGAACGGGAAAGTGATTGCTTTTGAGCCACATCCAGAAATTGTAATTAGCCTTCAAGAACATGTTCAACGGTGGCAAAAAAAATCCGAAGTTGGCAACATTCAGGTAATCAAAAAAGCGGTCAGTGAGAAAGCCGGAACGGCACAATTAGAAATACCTGAGGAGTTTCAGGGTAACCGCGGAACGGCGAGGATTCATCAATCTACTCAGAATGGGAGTGGAAGGATGAAACTAATCAAAATCGACACAGTTCGCCTGGATGATTTTCTCAATGATTCCCAGACGACAATAGGCATGCTCAAGATTGATATCGAAGGACATGAAAAAGCCGCACTCTCAGGCGCGGCTAGCTTGTTAAAACGCGGAGCAATCCGCGACATCATTTATGAGGAACAGGCGGCGTATCCTTCTTCTGTCAGTAAATATCTGGAGCAGTTCGGCTATAAAATCTATCTAATCAGAAAAGGTCTGCTAAAACCAATGCTGATGCCTCCCGGGACTCCTCTGTATGAGCTTGGTAACTATCTGGCCACCCGTAATCCACATCGCGCAGCAAAACGGATCGCCAAAAAGGGTTACAGGGTGCTAAGACCGCTTTGCTAAGAGCTCTCGCTAGAAAGTTCAAATTGCGAGGGTTCAGGGTAGAGCTCCTCCATAAATCGCAAGAAATGCTCTATTTCAGCGGAAGAAATATCCACTCCGCGCTCCTCCTGAATACAAAAAGCTCTGCCACTCATTTTACGAATTTTCTCGGCGACCCTCGCATTTTCATCACCTGAAAGGCTCCAGCAATACATGTCCTTCTCAAGCAAACGTGGCGGTACTAAATCCGCACACCCTGCGTGATAGGCTAGGTATGGGACAAGAAAGCTGTGCAAAGCATACATTGAAGTGGAACGGAAACGCGATGCTCGTGTTGCCTCGAAAGCTTCCGGAAATCTCTCAGAAGCATATTCCAACAACAGTTTATTGTGGGCATATGGGCGATGCATGACAGTAAGGCGGGCATGTTTACCAAAGCTTTCATCCAACAAGCGGTTCACATTCTTGTGCCCGGCTGAATCACCTTCTTCTTCTGAGGAAGGCAACCCTTTCGGGGAAAGCGCGCGGCCAAGCCGCACTCTGATTAAGCCATCAGAAGCATAAAATTGGCCAACTTCCATCTCACGACGAAGGAAGAAATCATCGTTGAAATAGATAAACCGTTCACTTAACCCTGGAATATTAATAAAATAGGACTCTATGGCTTGAGTGTTGTAGTTCGGGTAATGTGCAGGGTTGGTAATGATGTCTTTTGCCTCTACGACTCGAATCTTTGGGTGATCAGCATTCAACCATTCTGGAATTTGTCCATCCACCACAATATGAATGAACCGAACCCCCTTTAAATATTGGTCAACTGAACGCAGTGAATATCGCAATTCATCCATTGAGCTTGTTGGCCGCTTGGTCTGGATTCCTATGCGACAGAAATCATCACGATTCTCGTCCTCAAGCACCT
>CALCSP010000300.1 GCA_937893785.1 uncultured Verrucomicrobiales bacterium | reverse complement strand
GCTTTCTAAAGAACTTCTGCCATCCGCCCTCTCTTGCCGCGACCCTCGCCTCCTACCTCTAAAGGCGCGCTTTCTTGCCCTAGCCTGAGCACCTGCCATACGAACGTACATCCATCCTGCCAAGGCACCACCAAGATGCGCAGCGTGACCCACTCCGGAAACCATCGGGACATTACCGGAAACTACTAAGTCGACCACCAGAAAGACCACAGCAAGTCCGACCAGTGAACTGGCTAGATACTTCATTCGCAAGCGCAAGGGGATTACAAAAAAAAGCAACATGGAAACCTCCTGCTCCGGGATCAAGACTGCAAGCGCAACGAGCAAACCAAAGGCACAAGCCGAAGCACCAACCACCGGTATAGATGGGTTCTCAAATAGTGAAAAAAGGATTTGAGCTAATCCCCCAATAACCCCTGCGAAAAGAAATACTTGTAATAAGTGCTTTTCACCGAGCATGACCTGCAACGCCCGGCCACAGGCAACAATAAGGATCAGGTTCACTAGGATGTGCAAAAAACCGCCATGCACAAACATGTATGTAAACAGCGTCCATACATGCCCATTCTCGAACACCTTTTCAGCACTTGCCCCTCCCCAAGGCCTGTATTCAGTCTGCTCCTCACCAAACCGGTCAACGATTACCCTTCCATATTCATCGGTCACTGGTATGGTATCTCCAAGTAACTGAAATAAATACTGTAAAATAAAAATGCCAATATTAATGGCAATGAGGATCGAAAGAACAGACCACCCTCGCCCTGAGGTTGGCCGATTGCTGCCCCAGCTCACACCAACCGGCTGAGTGGAACGCATGTAATCTCGATCTCCTAATCCCATCTATGAGGCGCTTTAAACAAATTGAACCCACTCAAAGCACAATCTCTGGCAAGCTTCATGAATGAAGCACAACGAATCGCTGTTGTCGAACCACTCAAGCACTCTCCTAGACATCCTCACACAACCAGTCTATCCTGCCAATTATTCGAGACCGCCGTCGCTGAATGAAAGCTATTATCATCGCCGTTCTGCTTACGACCTGGAGCCTGACAGCCCAGGCTCAGGAACAAGCTCAGAACACGAAGGCCATCAACCAACACCCGGCAACGCTGGTAACCTTTGAGTATCTCAGAAATGCCATGGGACAGGACTGGCGTAAGGCTAGCGCTCTCATGGAGCCCGCTTCGCTGGAGATTCTCAAGGCACGCTATATCATTCGAATTAAGGCAGCTGCTACGCTGGACGACGAAATTAGACTTGTCCGCCGATTGGATTGCAGCAACCTAAACGAAGTCGAGAAACTGCAGCCAAGTGACTTTTATGTCCGCTTCCACGCTGGTATTCAGAACCGATTTAATATTGATCAGGATAAACTGAAAAAGATCCTTGATAGCTTGGGTGTCAAGGTGCTGAGCCTTGCTGAGGAAACCGTCAACTCAAAGGAATATTGCCACATTTTGGTGCGTACTCGCCACTCTAACGGGGATAAGACCATTTCCGCCCTTGACCTTGTTTCCCTTCTAAAAGTGGAGGGAAAATGGAAAGTCACAACGACCGCGCAAGAACCAGTCGTCAAGAGCCTCAAAGAGCCTACCGAGTAAGGTTTGTCGATCCTCGCGCAACACCTTCTACTGGTATTGCCTTTTTCCTTACGTGAATTTCCAAGGAAAAGCCCCATCTTTCGCCCTTTAATTGAGAATAAGCAATTTTTATGTGAATGAGCACCTCCAAAGGTTTGATTTGGTTTAAAAATTGCAATTTTCACAGCTTCAGACCAAGTAAATGATGCCGTTTGCTAATTTTTAGCTCATTTTCTTTGAAGAAATCTGAATTGCGATGATATTTAGGCGCACTTTAGACCATTTTTACACAAAGTCACAATGAGCACTACCAAATTGGATGGAGCACAAGCCCTTATCCAGACACTCAATGAACTGGGAGTAGAGTATATTTTTGGCTACTCCGGAGGAGCCGCACTGCCTATTTTCGATGCACTGGAAACGGTCAGCGGCAATATCAAGTTCGTGCTGACCCGGCACGAACAAGGCGCCTGCCACATGGCTGACGGATATGCGCGAGCAACCGGCAAACCCGCCGTCGTACTTGTAACAAGCGGCCCGGGTGCCGGGAATACCATTACTGGAATCATGACCGCACAAATGGACTCGGTCCCAATGATTATCATTACCGGGCAACAAGTGACCTGGATGCTAGGTAAGGATGCTTTTCAGGAAGCAGACATTTTTGGCATTACGATGCCTGTGGTTAAGCATAATTTTCTTGTTCGTGAGACAAATTCTCTGCCACGTATTGCTAAGGAAGCATACCATATCGCCACAACAGGCCGCCCGGGACCAGTGCTGATAGACGTTCCAAAAGACATCAGTCAAAGTGATTTCACCGGAGACCTTGACCCTGATCTTGATCTGCCAGGTTACAATCCTGAGAGTGCATTTGACATTGACCCTCATTCAATTTCCCGTGCTGCCGAGATCATCTCGAACTCAAAAAAACCGGTTATTCTGGCCGGTCATGGGATCATGATATCCCGAGCAGATGAAGAGTTAATGGAACTGGCAACCACGTTAAACTGTCCAGTAACGTCAACGCTTCTTGGAAAGGGTGTCTTCCCTGAAACACACGAACTCTCCCTTGGCATGCTCGGCATGCACGGCACGGCATACGCCAACAAAGCCATGGTTGAGTGCGATCTTATTATCAATGTCGGATCACGCTTTGATGACAGGATCATCGGCCAGCCTGAGAAGTTCGGTGCAGGTGCCAAAATCATACACGTTGATATTGATCCATCGGAAATGAACAAGATGATCCACCCTGACGTGGAAATCATCGGGGATGCCAAGACAGCGCTGAAAGCACTCAACAAGGAAATAGCTCCGCTCGAAACAGCTAGCTGGCTTGCTACTCTTGACGGTTACAAGAACAAATTCCCCCTCGCATACCGCAAGCAGGGCGGTTTACGAATGCAACAGGTGCTTGATGAACTCTACCAGTTAACTGAAGGGAAAGCCATCGTCACTACTGATGTGGGGCAACATCAGATGTGGGCAGCACAATTTTACAAAACAGATGCGTCATACAACTGGTTAAGTTCAGGTGGTGCAGGGACCATGGGATTTGGATTTCCAGCTGCTATTGGCGCTCAATTGGCCAGACCTGATGACATAGTTGTTGCCGTCGTTGGCGATGGCGGATATCAAATGACCCTCTGTGAGCTCGCCACCGCCGCAATCAATAAATTGCCGGTGAAAATCCTGGTCCTCAACAACCATTATCTCGGGATGGTCAGACAATGGCAGCAAATGTTCTTTGATAATCGTGAGTCTGGCGTCAACCTAGAGGGAAATCCTGACTTCGTTAAGCTTGCCGAAGCATACGGCATTAAGGGGTATAACATCAAGAGACCGGCAGATGTCGGTAAGGTGCTGCAAAAAGCACTGGATTATAATGATGGGCCCTGCGTGATCAATGCAGAGTGCATAAAAACCGAAAATGTCTTTCCTATGATACCTGCTGGAGCAGCACTGGAGGATATGCTTGTAGCACCTCCTAAGCACAAGATGGCCAAACCAACAGGTTCCACGTAAGTCGCCTCACATCAGTTTCACTTTCATTCATTACTGCCATGTCTAGAGACATTGTTACCAGCGATTCTTCACTTGCCCCCTCCCCTGACATTATCGGAGGGCATACCCTTAGTATGTTTGTTAATAATAAGCCCGGGGTGCTTATGCGTATCTGTCAGGTGTTTGCCCGCAGGGCATACAATCTGGACTCCGTCGTCGTCTCCCGCGGCCGCGATCCCCAATTTTCAAGACTTACGCTTGGAATAAGTGGGGATCCTGCGGGACTTGAGCAGATTATCAAACAGTGCAATAAGCTAATAGACGTGATTCACTGCTTTGAGCATGATGAAAATGAATCAGTCACAAGGGAACTGGCACTAGTTAAGATTCTCATTGACCCGGGTGATCGGGCTGAAGTGCTCCAGATCATCGAGCATTTTGGTGCCAAGACCGTAGATTTAGGTGCCAACTCCATAATTGCAATGATATATGGCAATTCTGACAAGGTGGACGCTGCAGTGCACCTGCTCTCAAAGTTTGACATCGTCGAAACTGTCCGAACCGGAAAAGTGGTAATGGCTCGGGGTGAAGCCGCAACCTAGAAATTTTATCTGATTTCTATCAAGGGCAATAAACTGCTTGCCCCTTGCCCCTACCGCCCGTTGTGTTGCGCCACTTATGGCTTTTGAAACATTAGGCCTTTCTGAGAAGGTCATGGAAGGTGTTAGGCAAGCTGGCTACGAAACTCCTACACCAATCCAACAGCAGGCTATTCCCCTTGCGATTGATGGCAAAGATGTCGTGGGTGCTTCTCAGACAGGCACCGGTAAAACCGCAGCATTTGCCCTGCCTATTCTTCATAGGCTCTCAGATCACGGAAACCTTCGCTGCCTAATTCTTGAGCCGGTGCGCGAACTTGCATCACAAGTTTTGGATAACTTTGAAATGCTGGGAAGTGCTACCGGTTTGAAAAGCCTTCTGGTTCACGGTGGTGTCGGATACGGGAAACAATTGGATGGACTTGAGGCAGGTGTTGATATTCTCATCGCTACCCCAGGCCGACTTCTCGACCTGATGCAAAAGGGATCTGTTAGCCTTGATAAGATTGAAGTCTTGGTCCTCGACGAAGTAGACCGCATGCTTGATATGGGTTTCTTGCCAGATGTGCGAAGGATCGTCAATAAGACCCCTAGAAATCGACAAACCCTTTTCTTCTCTGCAACCATGCCACCTGCTATCGAAAGCCTTGCACAGTGGGCATTAAATGAACCGGTGGAGGTGGAAATTGGACAAAGGCAGGGAGTAGCAGAGACAGTCAAACACGCCTTCTATCCTGTTGCCATCGGTCAGCGCGAAGAGCTACTACTTGCGTTGCTCAAGCAAACAGAATTTAGGAGTGTGATGATTTTCACTCGGACCAAGCGGGATGCAGATTCTCTGGCAAAGTTACTGGCCAAGGAGGACGGCAACTACAGCATTACTGTAATGCACTCCGATATTCGCCAACGCGACAGGGAAAAGGCACTCATAGGCTTCAAGAGTGGCGATTTTGATGTAATTATTGCCACCGATCTTGCTGCCCGTGGTATTGACATCAGTGGAGTCTCTCATGTTATCAATTACCAAGTTCCTGAAAATGCCGAAGATTATGTACACCGCATCGGGCGCACCGGAAGAGCAAACAGCGAAGGGGATGCCTACACCCTACTAGATGCTGAAGAGCTTAGTCATGTCGCCTCAATTGAGCGCTTCATTGGCCAAAAGGTTGAAAGACGGCGCGTAGAGGGGTTTAATTACCACTACTCCACCCTGCTCGATGAAGACGCGCCAACACCGGAAAAACTGGCAAAGGTCTTCAGCAGACGCAAAAAGGGAAAAAGCAGGCGACGGAGACGCTGAAAGCTACCTGCTGTTTTTTATTTTCAGAATTGCGCTTTTTAGGCGAAACTAATCAGGTGCGTGTCCTTTCGATTGACCCCGCCCTCCGCAAAACCGGTTTTGCTGTCATCGAGCGGAATGATGATGAATCTTACAGGGCCTTGACCTACGGCATCATCCGAAACCCTCCAGGTATCCTCCAGTCAGCATGCCTCGTCAATATACGAAGGGCGCTAAACGAGGTGATCATTAAACACAAACCGGAGGTTTGCGCGGTCGAGTCGGTTATTTATGTGCAAAGCTATAAGACAGCAATCACGATGGGCGCCGCACGTGCCGCGGCAGTTATTGCGGCAGCAGATCACGATCTCCCGGTATTTGAATATGCCCCCAAACGAGTCAAGCAGGCCATTGTCGGCAAGGGAGCCGCCGACAAAAGACAGGTTGCATTTATGATCCGTTCCATCCTTCGGCTCGAGGAGGATCCTTCACCAGATGCCGCGGACGCCCTTGCTGTAGGCATGGCCCACCTCTACAGTGGTGAAGGAATCAATAAACTAACCGGCGAACAATCGAATCGTCTCTGACTCAATGGCAATTGGAAAAAGCCAGTTGAATATGACCAAACAGTGGCTCGGTAGAATCTCCTACAGTGCAGGGATTACCCTCCAGAATGATGCCGTCCAACAGCGCAGAAATGAGCAAATACCGGATACAGTTTTCATGCTGGAACACGACCCGGTTTATACCAT
>CALCSP010000299.1 GCA_937893785.1 uncultured Verrucomicrobiales bacterium | reverse complement strand
CCTGCCACTCAATGGAGAGAATGCGCCGGTGGATACTTACCAACGGTTCCGAATTCGAGCCGGCAAGAATGACATAAGAAACCCCTTTATCGTAGATGAACTCGTACGGCGCCTGAGCAGGCGCATGGGGCAACCAGCAAGCACGGGTGTCATTAATTCCCTTTACATCAACGCTGAGCTCAAAGGATTCTACAACATGGTTGAGCGGCTTCGCTCACCATGGTTTGCTTCCATTCACGACAGCGCACCGGGAATGGAATGGGATACCCTTGCCCTGCAGGGCGGAGCTAGTAATGTTGCCGAAGGCGACATGGTCGCCTGGGATGAAATGATCGCGAGGCTGAATGCATCCAACACAGTAACTAACTGGCAACGGGTGACGGAAATGGCCGATGTCGTTAATATGGCAGACTATTATCTGCTGAATATCTATATGGCCACATGGGACTGGCCCCATAATAACTGGGTAGCTGCCAGAGAACGCTCACCGCAAGGACGTTATCGCCTTTATATCTGGGATGCAGAAGGCGCAATGAACAACCGTGGTAATCGGCCAGTCGGCCAGGAAATGATTAGATCCTTCATTGCCAACGGTAGCGGGGAACTGCGTGACCTATGGCGTGGACTGAACAGATGGGAAGAATTTCGAATCCTCTTTGCAGACCGTATTCACAAGCACTTGTTTAATGGAGGTATACTTGATGATCGTGACTTTGAAAATTCTCATATCAAGTCGGAAACTGACCAGCTGAAGGATGAATTCAGCGATCTTCTTCGGTTCATGAACAATGAAACCGTTAACACCTCAAAGATCACTTCTTGGACCAATCAATCCTCTGGAAGAAGAAGTTACCTACTGGGACCAAACCGTGAAGAATTTCGGGATAACAACCTTTGGCCGGATTTGGCTCCTCCTGAACTTGGCCATCCCGGAGGTTCCGTGCCAGAGAACTATCCTCTGAATATCACCAATGAATCAGGTATGATTTACTACACTAGCGATGGCACTGATCCTAGATTACCCGGAGGAGCACCGAACCCTGATGCCATTGCACAAAGCGGTTCCAAGCTGAGTGTTGAGCTGATCAATGCAGGATCTGAATGGAAATATAGCGATCAAGATGGAGACCTTGGAAATATATGGCAACAAGTAGACTATGATGACACGGCCTGGGCAAGTGGACCTGGACCGCTTGGATTCGGTGGAATCAGTGACAATTCAACCAACCCCTCACAAAGAATCTCCCTTGCCACGACAATTAATCCTCGCCCCCGACAATTGACGGTTTATTTCCGCAATACATTCGAAATCGATCAGGCTGCCGCATTCTTCGAGCTTGATCTCAATATCATGTCTGACGCCGGTGCAGCGGTATATATCAACGGAACAGAAGTCTTCAGGGACTCCAACCTTCCGGCCAATGCCTTATTCTCCACTACCACGAGTAATGATGCCAGTGACAGGAATGAGGGGGATTATGACCGATATCCTATTGATGCCTCGGTATTGGTTGACGGCACCAATGTCATTGCAGTGGAAATGCATAATGTCAGCACAGGAAGCAGCGACATGGTTATGGATCTTTATCTTGGAGGCATCCGCAGCAATCCTGGAAACACACCCTTTGCTATCAATGAACCGGTAACGATTATGGCGCGCAGTTATGAGGACGGACAATGGAGCGCCCTGAGCACTGCAGACTTCACTGTCGAGACAATTCCTGCATCCAGTAACAATCTTTCGGTTGTAGAAATGCTTTACAACCCTGCCGGTACTAGTGAGGAGGAAGCCGGAGCAGGTTTCAACGATGGAGATCAATTCGAGTTTATAAAGTTAAAAAATATCGGCGAACAAGCAATTGACCTTCATGGTGTACGCTTCGTAAACGGTATCAATTTCGATTTCTCATCATCCAATATACGCGCACTTTCCCCCGGAGCGTATGTTATTGCTGTTTCGGATCTGGCCGCTTTCCGCTTTCGGAACGGCAATCGGCATGATTCACTGATTGCCGGACAGTATTCCGGTCGTCTTAACAATGGCGGAGAGCGCATCCGGCTCATTGGAACCAATGATGCCTTAATACAGGATTACAACTACTCGACATCCGCTCCCTGGCCTGATCTCAGCGAAAAAGACGGCAACTCCATACAAATCATTGACCCGTCTGCTTCCCACGATGATGGCAACAACTGGAAGGCATCAAGCGGTGTAGGTGGCAACCCTGGAGGGATAATCAATTTCAGGGATTGGCAGGCAGACACCTTCACGGCAGCAGAGCTGGCTGACCCGCTCATATCCGGTCCGAATGCTGATCTGGATAGTGATGGCCTTAGTAACTTCGCGGAATTTGCGCTTGGAACCCCGGTGCGTAATCCCCGCAACGGAATAGCCATGCCAAGGTTTGTCATTAAGGACATTGCCGGTGACTCATTTCTCTGTCTGGAAGTCACGCGGTTTGGTGGAGAACGTGCAGTGACTTTCAGCAGCCAGTCAAGCCGGGACCTTGTGACATGGACAGCCAACACAACCATTCAGGGAGAAGAAACGCTCAACCCGGATGGTTCCATCACTACTCTTTTCCGTTATCCGGAACCGATCGGAGCAACACAAGGAAAGCCAGGCTTCCTTCGCCTGTATATCTCGGACTAATGCCCTGAACACCCAAGGGTATGGCCATTTGATGCTCTCCTCCCCAGATACAAGCAGTAAAGGATTGGATGGACGTCAGGATTGCCATCAAAGTAATCCTAGAGTGGCACCGTAGTGCCTATATACAGGGCATATTTTAGCAATAAAAACGCCTCTCAGCCCACCGCTTGCGGATTCCGCCCAAAAAAAGGCACCACCCAGAAAAAACCATCTGCCCAAGGCTGCGGAATTAAGTGACAATGCGACAATAAAAGGACTAAAATGGAATAAGTTACCTGATAGAAAAATGCCTCTGCGCCTGTCTACCCAGATCATTAGTGTCCTTGCCCTCTTTATCACCTACTCGGCGGCAGCACCGGATTTCAATCGTGACATCAAGCCAATCCTTTCCGAGAATTGTTACTATTGTCATGGACCTGATGAAAATACACGTGAAGCAAAACTTCGTCTTGATGATTTTGATTCAGCCACT
>CALCSP010000298.1 GCA_937893785.1 uncultured Verrucomicrobiales bacterium | reverse complement strand
TTAACGAGTATACTTGGCAGCGCACTGGCAGCCGTCATTGCCCTGCAAATCGGACGCCGGACCAGTTACTTTGTCGCAGCTCTCGCTGCACTTCTAATATCACAATACATCTTCTGGTTCACCTTGCCCACTGATGAGGGTTTTCTCCTATTGGTCGCGCTATGGGGCTTCTTCAACGGAATATTTTTTGGCTGGCTACCATTTTTCCTACCAGAATTGTTCGAGACAAAAATCCGCGCTACAGGCGCCGGGGTGAGCTTTAACTTCGGGCGTATACTCACGGCAACCACCATCTTCCTTACACCAACTCTGAAGGCAATATCCGGGGGCAATCATGTGCATGTGGGACGCGCCACCAGCCTTGTCTTCCTTATCGGCATGATTGCGGTATTACTTGCCCCGGACACCAGCAAACGTGATATGGATAAGTAATGACACGCTTACGCTTCCAGCTGCAAGAGGATGAAGAGCTGTACCGCGCAGCAGCCAGCCGCATCGATGACGCCCTTGTTGTTGAGGAAAACGCTGATGCGCTCATTACCGACAATCCGGGCCTGATACCGGAAGGTGTCCCCACTCTCCTGCTTGGAAACACGGATAACAATGCCTTTCCTGCCTTCCCATGGCGCTTCACGCCCCAGACACAGTCCATCCGTTCCAGCCTTGATGACGGGCAACTCGGCACTCCGGGACTTTTGCGCCTGCACCACTGGCACCCGGGTGCCATCACCATGGATGAGCAAATCGCGGCAATCGACCTTGCGCTGTGGATCTTCGGCTCCATGCCGGATGCCAAACACCATGCCGAATCTGCCGGTAATCGGCTCTTCCACCTCGGCTTCCCGGGTGGCGGCATGGCCATGATTGACTTCTGCAGCACCCCGGAGAAAGGGGAAAACTACCACAGCCTTTGCCTGATCGGATCCAGAGGAGCGGCTTACGCCGATGACCACCGTGACCGCAACCTGATCTTTGCCGAAGGAGTGGCCAATGCGGAATTACCGGGCTGCAGGAATGCCTTTATCCAGCCCATGCTTGAGGATTTCCTGGCAAGGATCATTGCGGAACAGTCCCCTGAAAGTGCCAACAATGACTACCTTACCGCACAAAAGATTGTAAAGGCGGCAGGCGAAACAGCAGTAGCATGATGAAGACCGATCGATCCAGAAAGCCGTTCCAGGTCGGTGTCTTCAGCGTGGTCAAGCATTGCTACTTGCCTCGTGCCATTGCCGCCCATCCGCGTTTTGACCTGCGCTGTGTCGCTGATGATGACAACCGGCCTGACTGGACCCACGAGCGCAACGAATTGTTTGCCGAAGAATTCGGCATTCCCTACCTGCGCGACGTGCAGGCAGCAATCAGCACACAGGAACTTGACGCCGTTGCCGTGAGCCCCGAGGCAGAACGGCACTGCGATCTGGCAATCCGCGCTGCGGAAGCGGGACTTCATATTGTTGTCGACAAGCCTCTTTCAACCCGACTGCAGGAGTGCGACCGTTTAATTGACGCTGTCGAAAGCAACGGTGTTGCGTGCCTGATCTGGAACCGCAATTATCTTCCTGCCCTTATCCAGGCACAAGCGGCAGTAGAGGATGGTAGACTGGGAAATCTCCGTTCCATCCACTGCGACTTTTATTTCTCCAAGGATGCCGGCCCGCCGTTGGGCAGCCGCGCGGAAGGCGACCCGCCGATTGACTGGCTGAAACGCCAGCTCGACGCACATGCCGATGGCTCTGATGGCGGGGTCGGCACCGAACCGATTGGCGAGCTGCAGGTGGAGGGAATATATCCGCTTGCCTATATCCACATGCTCAGCTGCGGGGCACCGGTCAAGCGGGTCTTTGCCCGTACCACGTCCCTCTTCCACCAGGCACATGCCGACAACAATGTGGATGACCTAGCCACGGTCACCCTTGAAATGGAAAACGGCATCACCGGCTCACTCTGCATCGGCCGGATCGGCGCCGCCGCCCACCCGGACATCGGTGAGATCAAGTTACACCTCACTGGAGACAAGGCTTCAATGGTTATCTCTGAAGCACGCCCTGAGGTCACTATCCATTATCGGGACCAGCCGGCTCTTGAGTTCAAAAACCGGCGGGTTGCCGATTCCAACAATTACCTACTGGCAGAGAATTTTGCGCGCGCAATTGACGGAACTGAAAAACC
>CALCSP010000297.1 GCA_937893785.1 uncultured Verrucomicrobiales bacterium | reverse complement strand
TTTCCAGTAATGAACATATTCCATTTACTTCGCGTTCCTGCCATCATCTGTATCGCTCTTTGCGGACAGGCATTCTCCAAGCCAATATCCATTACCATCGCGCGTAGTGATGGCAATGATTTCCCCGGTTTTGCAACCAAGGCTGATGACAGTAATATTTATATCAGTCAATTTGAGGATGGTGCAGGTGCTGCAGGTTATGCATTCAGTAGCATGAAAGGGATTTCTTGGGGGCAGCCGGATGACTGGAAAAAAGCAAAAGAATTCTGGGAGCGGCGTGATTATGCGAAAGCAACACCGGCTTTCAAGCAGGCAATAGAGGATTACAAAGGGTTTGCTCTCTCCAAACATCCATTTATGCAGGATAATATCGGTGCTCAGGCGGTGTTTTATTACATGGAGTGTTTGCGTCGGACAGGAAAGTTTGCCGAGATGATGGAACCTTATGTGCAGGTGCAGAAGGTGAATCTCGGAGGGAAGTGGAAGGATCAGATTAAGCTTTTTCAAGGATGGGAACACCTTGCGAAGGGGAGATGGAGACCCTTGAGTTTTATGATGGAGACGTATGAGGTAAAAAGGTCAGAGATTCCCGGCATCGACGATTACACGGTTGCGCCGAACGAGATGCCTCTGGTCGGTGACTTGAATTTCCAGCACATGGCACAGGTTGCTTACCTGAGAGCCATTTCCACAGAGAAAATGGCTGAGGAATTGGCCGAAAAACTGGCAGACCTAGATCCGTCTGCTGAAGCGACTAGGGAAGAGCGAATCACCTTGGGGCGTGACATCGGCTTAATGAGGAGCAAGGCACTGACTGATTACTCTCGTGCTTTTACAATTAACTATGGATCTGAGAGGGGGCTGGCTCTTCGGTCTATGCTCGGGTCCCTGAAGCTTATCGAAAAGATGCCAAGGTTTAAGGAAAATTATACCATGCAGAGGGAAGCATATGGTATAGCCGTCCTCTTTAATTCACTCAGCCCGGCTGGCCTGCCTACCAGTCTGAAACACCTGCTGTCCAAGCCGGTGGAGCCGGAAGAGAATTAGCAAACGTTGTTCGCCTTGTTGATATTTGCATGCACACTGGTGTGAGTGCAAAGCATCAGCACAACATGTCGCCAGTAAAGAGATATCCTATCTTCTCCGTTTTTTATTAGAGCAATAAAGGAGAGTAAAGCCTTCGGTGAAAGGTATCAGTTGAGAATGATATCTATTCGTTTTCGCTCTTGATCTTCAGTGGGTATTTCAGAAGGGTCAGCACTTCCCGGGGACTCATTTTCTGGACGTGATCCTCATTCATTCCTAAGGCTACCAGGCGTTTTTTCTGATCACTTTGCCGACGACGCTTAGCAGCACCGCCTTTACGGGGCCTTGTGAGGTGGGTTTTCTGAAATTTTCTCTTTAATCGCATGGCAAATAAAAAAATCTTGAGTTAGAGGGACGGGTAATTTGCATGAATTTCGGATTTTCGAAAGTGATTTCCTGCGCTGTTGCTATAAAATATGGTTGAAAGTATATGGGCAGAACTCGGTTGATAAGATCAATTACTCTTTTGGAGGGCGTCAAAAACGGGTCTGGGCACCATTTTAATGACATGCTCTTCCCAACCTTCAGGGCCGACTAATCCCTTGACCATGCTGCTGCTCAGTTCTGCGAGGCCGCGCGGAGGCATCAGGAAAATAGTTGAAATTGTGTCATTAAGCTGGGCATTTGTGTGGCGCATCCCTCTTTCAAATTCATAATCTTGTGCCGATCGGATGCCACGAAGAATATAACCGGCTCCTACCTCAGTGGCATAATCTACAAGGTAGCGGTTACTAAAGTGTGCGATGTCTAGGTCAGTATTCTTGGGAAGCGAATTTCTAAGGATATCAAGGCGGGCATCAAGAGCGTATGTGTATTCTTTGTCAGGGTTGATTCCAATGGCCACTGTCAGATGGTCAAAAAGTGCGAGCCCTTGCTCAACCATCCACAGATGCCCGTTAGTTAAGGGATCAAAGCTACCCGCGTAGACCGCTCTTTTTTCTGAGGTTCCCATATTTTTACATGTTCGAATTGTATTTAGTGAGAAAGGTTTTGCGCTTCCTTTCGAGATCTCCGATAACCGTGAGTGAAGGACCAGTTGTCAGTTCGAGGGTCTGACCGATCGAAAGAGGGTAGGAGAGGTGCTCGCCATCAATGTAGATCCTGCCCTTACGAGTTAGTGATTGCAAGCTAAAGGAGTTTGATGTCGAGGTGTTGGCATTACGGTTTCCCCGGTGATAACACTGCAAGGTTTTGTTATTTTCGAGGGGTAAAGGTGCGCAGCCTTCCTGAAATATCCATGCAGTGGAACCAGCGGCCGTTGCAAAAAGGCATCCACTATTGCGAAAGGATTTTTCTTCCATTCGATAGCGGGTTGTTGCTGCCGGGTTAGGGTTTGAGAAAAGAATATCGTTGAGAATTGGCGGGCCGGTAACCTTGCCGTTAATTTTCGCTCTGGCCCGGGAGAGATTGAATCTTGGCTGTTTATCGAGATCGGAGAAAAAATCTGGAAATTCCGAACCGTTACAGGCGGAAAGAAAACCAACGCTGCGGGAAGGATCAGAATTCACCCCAATGATAGGAACCTCTTCATGAATAAAATGCGAAGTTTCAAGGAAGGTCCCATCTCCACCTATGGTTACGGCGAGGTCGATGTTTTTGGTCACTTCTTCTGATAACTCTGAGCGGTAAAGTATTGATACCTGGGCACCGGATTCAATAAGAGTGGATGTAATGGTTTCCATTGATTCCTTCTGCACATGGTGACTCTGCTCAACGGATTGCGCATCCCGACCAGACTGTTCCATAAAATGAGCTACATTGGGATCTTCAGATCTACTGAAGAGTTCCCAAGCGCTTTTCTTGTATACCACTAAGACTTTCATTGGAACCTGACTGTAATTTCTTGAGTCAAAAGGCTACTGCGAATCTTTCGATAATGAGAATGTTATGTGAGCGTTGAGGCCCTATCTAAAGAGTGTTTATAGAGAG
>CALCSP010000296.1 GCA_937893785.1 uncultured Verrucomicrobiales bacterium | reverse complement strand
GCTTCCGGAGGACTAGAAAAACTGCGGCAATGGTCTCAGACAAAAGCGGCACATGCCCCCGAGATTAATCCCAATGAACGACTTGGTTCTCCGATTGCTCGTCCAAGTAAGCTGCTGTGCATCGGCCTGAATTTCAGAGACCATGCAGCCGAAACCAACACGCCGCTTCCCGAGGAACCGGTTCTATTTAGCAAGGCAACTTCTGCGCTCAGCGGCCCCTTTGACAATATCATTATACCACGAGACAGCGAACAGACCGACTGGGAAGTTGAGATCGCTGTCGTCATTGGCAAACGGGCCAGTTATATCACGGAAGCTGAGGCGCGCGAACATATTGCCGGTTATGTTCTGCACAATGACGTCAGTGAACGCTCATTCCAAAAAGACCGAGGCGGTCAGTGGGTAAAGGGAAAAAGTGCCGACAGCTTTGCTCCACTTGGCCCCTTCATGGCCACAACTGATGAAATTGATGATGTGAACAACCTAGGAATGTGGCTCACTGTTAATGGTGAAAAGATGCAGGACGGCAATACATCCAACCTCATCTTCAACATCCCACATATAGTAAGCTACCTCAGCCAGTTCATGTCTTTGCTACCAGGAGACATTATCTCAACAGGCACCCCAGCCGGGGTTGGCATGGGAATGGATCCTCCACGCTATCTGAAACCGGGCGACGTGGTTGAACTTGGTATTGATGGGCTTGGTAACTCAAGGCAGAATGTTGTCGCCTATAGCGCCTGAATCAGAGTATAAAAAGAACCACTGCCGGCACCATGGATTTACAACTGCAAAACAAGATCGTCCTTGTCAGCGGGGGGGCCAAGGGAATAGGTGCTGCAATCGTAGGTAGCTTTGCTGCCGAAGGAGCGATCCCCGTTATTTTGGATCGTAATCCACAAGAGGCGCAAGCACTCCTTGATGACATTGCTTGCGGCCATTTCTTTCATGTAGAACTCACTGATACCATTCAAATAAGCAAGACCATTGATCAAATCCATGAACAAGTTGGTGAGGTGGATGTTCTTGTAAATAATGCAGGAGTCAACGATGGGGCAAGCTTAGAGAAGGGGCCTCAGGCTTTTGTTTCCTCGTTGGAAAAAAACCTCATACACCCATTCGCCCTTGCCCACTACCTGATCAATGACCTCAAGAATAACAGCGGAAATATCGTCAATGTTGGTTCAAAGGTAGCTGATACCGGGCAAGGAGGCACATCAGGATATGCCGCATCCAAGGGAGCAATGAATGCGTTGACTAGGGAGTGGGCTATTGACCTTGCAAGATTTGGTATCCGCGTCAACTGCGTTGTTCCCGCAGAGGTAATGACCCCTCTCTACAAGAAATGGCTGGAACAAACCCCTGACCCGTCTGAGACCGAGGCAAGAATAAAGTCCACCATCCCGCTTGGAAACAGATTTACCCGAGCCAGCGAAATAGCCGACCTCGTGGTATTCCTAGCTTCTGAAAAATCATCCCACACCACCGGCCAGGTTATGTATCCGGATGGCGGGTATACCCACCTTGACCGCGCCTATACCTCTCCCAAGCAATGATCGATAAAACCGATACCCTGATTATTGGAGGGGGAATCGTTGGCCTTGCCACCGCCTATCATCTTTGCAAGGGCAATAGCCAGCGCTCTGTGACAGTTCTTGAAAAGGAACCTCGACTGGCCTCTCACCAAACCGGTAACAACTCCGGAGTATTGCACTCTGGCATATACTATAAGCCTGGCTCCCTCAAAGCACTCAACTGCCGTGAGGGAAAACGCGCAATGGAACGCTTCTGTGCTGAGGAGGGCATTAATTATGAGACCTGTGGCAAAGTCATCGTCGCTATTGACGAAAATGAGCTTCCGGCCTTACACCGCATCCTTGAGCGCGGCAAGGCCAACGGGGTCAAATGCCGCCTAATAGGAAAGCATGAACTAGCGGACCTTGAACCCCATGCCGCCGGCATCGCTGCCATTCATGTTCCCGAGGCAGGTATTGTTGATTACCACCAAGTATGCCAAAGGCTGGCGGAAAAAATCGGTGAGACAGGCGGTCAAATCCTTACCGGTGAGAAAGTCACCTTCATCACGCGAACCCGGACGTCGGTATCTGTTCAGACTTCCAGCGGTAAAGATTTCCTGGCAAAAAATGTCGTCAACTGCGCTGGCTTATACTCCGACCGAATCGCTGATCTTGGCGGTGATCGACCTCCCCTGAAAATCGTGCCTTTCCGGGGGGAATATTATGAGTTGAAAGAATCAGCGCAAAAGCTGGTCAACAACCTGATCTACCCGGTTCCAGACCCAAACTTCCCCTTCCTTGGAGTGCACTTCACTCGCATGATAAGCGGTGGCGTTGAATGTGGCCCTAATGCAGTACTAGCCTTTGCTAGAGAGGGTTACGGTAAGTTAAAAATCAATCCCGCAGAACTAATCGAGTCATTGACCTACCCTGGTTTCATCAAGCTGGCAGCTAAATACTGGAAAACCGGTGCCGGTGAAATGTGGCGTTCTTTCAGCAAGAGGGCTTTTGTCAAAGCCCTATCGAGGCTCATTCCCGAAATTCGCTCAGAGCACCTTTTACCCGCTCCTGCCGGCGTACGTGCGCAAGCTGTCGGTCAAGATGGGGCAATGGTCGATGATTTCCACCTTTCCAGCAACGGGAACATCCTTAACGTCTGCAATGCACCCTCGCCTGCAGCAACGGCTGCCCTGAACATCGGGAAAACCATCAGCGCGGGAATCGATGGATAAAGCCATTACAGGGAAAACTGAGCTGCAGGAAAAAAGCGGGCACAACAAACTTACCCAAACCCAAAAAACGACACAATGCCTGAAGTGGAAACAATCACCTATCCCGTAAAAAAACTCCACGACTTCTCAAGGTCCACTTTTATGCATTTCGGGGTACCCGAGGAGGACGCCGACTTGGCAGCCGAAGTTCTGGCAACCAGTGATCTGCGTGGCATTGATTCACACGGGGTGGCTCGGTTGCACACGTATTTCGATATGCTGGACCAGGAGCGTATTAATCCCAAGCCCGAGTTAAAGATCATTCGTGAGTCCCCCTCAACGGCGACGGTGGATGGAGACAACGGGCTGGGGCTAGTGGTGGGCCCGAAAGCCAACAAAATCGCGATGGAAAAGGCATCAGATGTCGGCAGCGGCTGGGTAAGCGTCTGTAATACCAACCACTATGGCATTGCCGGCTACTATGTCTTAAAGGCACTTGAAGCCGACCTGATAGGCTGGTCCATGACCAATACCACAAAGCTTGTCGCCCCTCTCTGGGGAGCAGAACGAATGCTTGGCACCAACCCGATAGCCATCGCCTTCCCGGGCAAGGAAGAACCTCCCATTGTCGTTGACCTAGCCACCTGTGCCGCTGCCTACGGAAAAATAGAAATCGCAAAGCGTAAAGAACACTCCATTCCTGATGGCTGGGCCATCGACAGTAAAGGCAATGAAACCACCAAGCCGGAGGAAATGATTGGCGGAGGTGCCCTGCTCCCACTAGGATCACGCCGTGAATCCGGGGGACACAAAGGATACGCTATGGCAGTCATGGTCGATTTCCTCTGTGCGGTGCTCAGCGGGGCAAACTGGGGCCCATTCACTCCACCGTTCGCTCTTAGGCAGGAAATCCCCGAGCGCAGCGTGGGCAAGGGTATTGGCCACTTCTTCGGAGCGATGCGTATTGATGCGTTTATCGATGTTGATGAATTCAAGGCACAAACTGATGAGTATATCCGCACCATGCGCAGAACTGCACCTGTGCCTGGCACCAGCGGCCCCCTTATTCCCGGAGACCCGGAGCGTGAGGCTGAAGCAATAAGGTCTAGGGAGGGAATTCCGCTGGTCATGCCGGTTGTCGAGGAATTACGTGACATTGCCCGTCGTACTGGCATTCGCTTTGACTGAAGCAGACAGGACCAGGGTTCCAAAAAAATCGTCCACTTCGCCACTACTAGACTTGCATGGACAAATGCTTGCGCCAGAATCAATGAAGTTAAAAACCAACTGAAATGTCCTTTATTCCAAATGTCCTCGCCGAACGCTACGCCACCGAACCGATGCAATCCGTCTGGTCGCCAGAAGGCAAGGTAATTCTAGAACGAGAGTTCTGGATCGCTGTCATGAAGGCCCAGGCAGAACTGGGCCTTGATATCAGAGAGGATGACATCAGTGCCTACGAAAAGGTCAAGGATGAGGTCAATATGGAGGCAATCATGCGCCGTGAACGAATCACCCGCCATGACGTGAAGGCAAGGATCGAGGAATTCTGTGACCTTGCCGGATGCGAGCACATCCACAAGGGTATGACCAGTCGTGACCTCACTGAGAATGTGGAACAACTGCAGGTTTACCGCTCTCTGCAAATTATCCGTGAAAAGGCAGCAGCAACGCTCTCGGCCATGGCCAGACGTGCTTCTGAGTGGCAACAACTGTATATCTCAGCCCGCACCCACAATGTCGCCGCGCAAACTACAACTCTGGGTAAGCGCGTCGCCATGTTCGGGGAAGAACTCTTGGACGCCTTTGCCCACCTCGAGGAAATCACATCCAATTATCCAGCACGCGGACTAAAAGGTGCCGTAGGCACTCAGCTCGATCAGATTGCCCTTTTCGACGGAGATAACTCCAAGGTTGCAGAACTTGAATCAAGAGTCATCAAGCACCTTGGGATACCGAGGTCGGCGGGCAATGTCGGTCAAGTATACCCAAGGTCTATGGACCTTCGTGTCGTGTCCTCACTGACTGCACTGGCTGCTGCACCTTCGAGCTTCTGCAAGACCCTCCGCCTGATGGCCGGACACGAGCTGGCCGGCGAAGGCTTTGCAGAGGGACAGGTAGGATCCTCAGCAATGCCTCACAAGATGAATGCCCGCTCCTGTGAAAGGGTCAACGGTTTCCATGCGCTGCTCAAGGGTTACCTAACAATGGCCGGAGGACTGTCCGGAGACCAGTGGAACGAAGGTGATGTCTCCTGCTCGGTGGTTCGACGAGTAATGCTACCAGATGCATTTTTTGCCGCCGACGGTTTATTTGAAACATTTTTAACCATCCTCGGCCAAATGGAGGCTTACCCGGACGTGATCGATTCCGAGAACAAGCGCTACCTGCCTTTCCTCACGACCACCACTTTCCTCATGGAAGCTGTCCAGCAAGGTGCCGGCCGGGAGGCTGCCCATGAAGCCATCAAGGAACATGCCGTAGCAACCCTACGTGACCTACGTTCCGGAGAAGTACGGGAAAACAACCTTGTGGCCCGTCTAGCTGATGACAGCAGACTCGGAATCAGCCGGGAACGCCTAGATGAGTTATTAGCCGCCGCACAGACGAAAGCCGGAGCGGCAGATTCACAAGTGCACACTTTTATTAATGCCGTCAAACGCATCGAGGAAAAGTATCCTGCAGCCAGTGACTATAGTCCCGGAACAATCCTATAGATTATAGAATAGCTGAACAACAGCTTGCCCTTTTCGACCAGCCAATTCGGTCATCATTAGCCTATTCGTGCTTCATTGATGCAATGATTGCCCCATCCATTTATGGAGCCACCAAAACATTTGCCATCAGCCAACGGCGTGGCAAAATCGGCATATGCAATGGATTTGTATTTTTTGCGGATTGATAGCGACGACTTCGCTAATGGCTCAATCAAAAAAGGCTTGGCCTGCCGCGATTAAAGGCGCAGAGAAGTTGGCATACAAAACGGTTGAGAACACTAAACTGCACCTGCACATCTTCCGACCGTTGAAACCCAGAGAAAATGCGCCGGCTGTTGTGTTCTTTTTCGGTGGAGGTTGGAGGAGCGGCACACCCGCACAATTCGAGCAACAGTGTCGCTATCTCGCTAGCCGTGGCATGGTGGCTATGACTGCCGAGTACCGTATTCGCAACATGCACGGCACGCTTGCAAAAACTTGCGTAGCTGATGGCAAAAGTGCTATACGCTGGATCCGATCCAACGCAAAGCAGTTGGGCATAAATCCCGATCGAATTGCAGCTGGCGGCGGTTCGG
>CALCSP010000295.1 GCA_937893785.1 uncultured Verrucomicrobiales bacterium | reverse complement strand
GTAGGTGCGGCCCACTCAACATGCAACTGACAGTCGGCAAACTGGGCTTTGGATCGAATCGTCCCGGCACCCTTAGCGCATTGCACAGCACCATCGATCACCTGCCATTCCGTTTTGCGATTCTTTTTCTCATGTTCCCAATTGGCCTTGAAGGAAGCCTCCGTGCCATCAAAAAGGACAATAGCATCCGAAGGCGGGGCGCCCGGCACCTTACCCGGAGTTACTTGGGGGGGCTGAGGACGGTTGTTGTCATGTACTGCCCACGGGTGATGGTCGTCAGGCGGATCTCCATAAAACTGCGCTGAGGTCAGGGAAGCGCTGAGAAAAAACAGGAGTATTGCGGGCCTGAAGGGGCGAAATATTTTTGAATCAATCTTCATGGAATGGTTGATTTAGCCCAGATCAGGTTCGCAGGCAAGCCCTCTGGTTCTAAGGCAAAATATAAATACCGTTTACTTGCCAATAGGAATAATTACCTGCCGGGGCATTTTTATCGTTGGAAAGCTAAGCTGCATGCAGTCATATTGTAAGACCCTGCAAGAAAACTTCCTTATGAATATGAAATCAAGAATGCTCACCACAGCAGCTATCGCCATGGTTATGGCAACCAGTGCAACCCTTGCCGCTGATACCCTTAAACTCGCCGGCAAAGACGGCCCCGGTAAGGGGAAAAAAATTGTCCTGATCGCCGGGGATGAGGAATACCGCTCCGAGGAAACGGCTCCGATGCTGGCCAAGATCCTTTCCCAGAAACACGGGTTTGATTGTGTGGTGGTTTTCTCTTGGACAGAAAATTATATCGATCCCAACAATCAGGCTGGTTTGCGCGGGTTGGAGGAGCTTGATAATGCTGACTTGATGATCATCGGGACGCGTTTCCGCAGACCGGATGCCAAAGGTGCTGCTCATATCACAAAGTATCTTAATGCCGGCAAGCCGGTAATCGGTTTCCGGACGGCAACACACGCTTTTACCGGCGGCGGTTCATTCGGAGATGGTGAAAACAAGATCAGCTTCGGTCAGTTTGGGCGTAAGGTTCTCGGTGAGCAATGGGTAAACCACCACGGCGGCCACAAGCGTGAAGGCGCTCGCGGGGTTATTGAAGCCGCTAACAAAGATCATGCCATCCTGAACGGAGTGGGTGACATCTTTGCCCCTTCTGATGTCTATGGCGTCAAGCACCTCACTGAGGAAGATACCATCCTGCTGCGCGGAGCTGTTACTAAAACGCTTGATCCCAAGTCAGAGAACGTTGCCGGAAAGAAAAACGACCCCATGCAGGCACTGGCATGGCTGCACAGCTACACCTCACCTGACGGCAAGAAAAAGGGCAGCTCGTTCTGCACTACGGCGGGCGCCTCAGTTGACTTCGTCAGTGAAGGCCTGCGTCGCGTGGTGGTCAATGCCGCCTATCATCTCACGGGTCTAAAAATCCCAGCCAAGGCAGACGTGGATTATGTCGATCCCTTTTACCCCAGCTTCTATGGGTTTATCCGTGACAAGAACTGGTTCAAAGACCTTGATATGCAGGCTGAGGACTACGGGCTTGGCAAAAAACCCCACGTGGTTGACCCACCTGGAACGCCTAAGTGGCCATTTCGCCCTTCTCCATGAAAAATACGGCTGCCACTTCAGCCGTTATCGGTCGATAATCTGCCTGAGCAGGCTTTTATACATTTAATAGGGCCCATCAAGTAGCAGGCCAATGTGGGCACGCACGATTGCTCCCATCGTGTTACAGGTATCAAATGCTTTTGACTGGTGGTGTGTACCAAGCTCATTGCGTAGTTGCTCGATATTCTCCGCCGGAGATAGTTGATCGCGGGACATCACATCCAGCAGAGCACCAAGTCTACGACCAGCAACCGTGCAACGCCTTGCCACCAAGGTGCGTTCTTCTTTGCGATACTGTTCAATGGTTTCCTGGTTAAGGAGATTTTCGATCATCTTGACCATTGGTTGGTTGTCACTAAAGAACTGAGCCATATACATTCGTTTTCCGCCTTCGTGGGACTGCTGGTCAAAATCAATAGGCCTGACACGATATTGTACCTCTTCGAAATCCGGTGTGATATCCACCACATAGTTGACTGCTCGCATGTCTCCCAGAAGGCGTATAAAACAACGCTCGTTGAACTTAACAAACTCCTTGGCAACTCGCACTTCGTTAAGCTCGTCGCGATGCAACCAGTCACTCAGGAAAACATCCCCCGGCAACCCGGCAATATGTTCCTCAATCAAGGTTTCCCCGTTGACTAGGTAATTGATGCGCGTTGGTGAGAGAATATGCTCCAGCTCAAGCCCGTAAATTCTCGAGGCATCGGCTGCCTTGACGTAATAGTGGTCGAAGTTGTCATTGTAGCGATTAATAATGCGGATGCGAAATGGCCGGGAATTGCCAAACTCCCCAAAATCAATCCGCTCAACATCCAGATGGCGTGCCACCTCGGAAGCTCCTCCCATTTTCAGAGAGGCATAAATCCTTGTCAGTTTTGGGCGGAGCTCCGCCATTTCACCCGGCGGATACATGACACTATGCCAAAGCGTCTCGGTGCCGGCAGGAGATTCATAGGGAGCAGTGCCGCTGAACCTTGAAAGGTCGCGGTATATATCCGGCACACTATCCACATTTCGGCCATAATTAAGCAGGTAACCATTAAGGGCTGAGCTAACAGCGTAGGAAATTTTCTTCTTCATTATTTCCATTTCGTGAAAACCCTTCTTAGTCGGAAAAAGTTTCCGGGGAGATCGCTTGGATGCAACGACAAAAAAGCCGAGATAAAAACTTATTTGTCCGGCACAAGAGACGCGTCTTCCTGAATTTTTGCCATGCGCCTTTCAACGGCCTGCTTTAACAGCTGGCGCCCCTGCGCAGTTATGGGAGCAAGCGTCGCCATTATTTGCCCGCTTTTCAGCTTTATCGTGAGTGTCCTGAGGTTGGCTGAAATGTCGACCGCCTTTATTTCCGGCCAGTAGATAACCTGCATATTTTTAGATGGATTCCATAATGGGAAAAGCTCAACGCCTAGAGGGGTAAGGATGATGTAAGCATGGCACGTACAATGCACAACAGCCCAAAAACAACATACCGCGGGCACTAATACGGGCAGTGCCCACCAAGAGTAATACTCTGCTTGATCAGCGACAATACCCGGAACCGTCGCGCCCGTGAAAAAAACAAGGCACGCCACACACAAAATAACCATGCCTGCTGCAAAAAAAGTCACTGCCTGACGTGAACGGGTAAAACGCAGTTCCTGCTCCGGGCGGGCAACCAAACGCGGTCTGTGCGCGAACAGCAAGTCGGCCAGTTTCCTGAATGCTTTCATGCGGCGGGAAAAAGGGGAGGCTTTCTTTTTACCATCGTCGGGGGCTTAATAATTATTGGATATCTACATAAGAGGCCAATCCCTGAAGGCCCCCCTCCCTGCCAAATCCACTTTCCTTATAGCCACCAAAAGGACTGGCGGGATCAAATTTGTTGTAGGTATTAGCCCAAATGACCCCAGCCTTTAGCGCGGCACCCATCTTGTGTATTTTGCTGCCCTTGTCGGTCCAAACGCCTGCACTCAAGCCGTAGCAGGTATTGTTGGCACGCTCAATAGCCTCCTCGGGAGTTCGAAACGTCATCACCGAGAGCACCGGGCCAAAAATCTCCTCCTGAGCAATACGATGGCTTGCAGTCACACCGGTGAAAAAGCTGGGGCGACACCAGTATCCCTCGCTTGGCAACTTGCATTTGGACTGGTGCAGTTGGGCTCCCTCGGCAAGACCGCTGTCCATCAATTCATTGATTCGCTTAAGCTGCTCCTTCGAGTTGATGGCACCAATATCGGTGTTCTTATCAAGGGGGTCACCCACCCGCAAGGTCATGATCCGGTCGGACAACTTGCGCATGACCTTGTCATAAACAGATTCCTGTACTAAAAGCCGCGAACCCGCGCAACAAACATGTCCTTGGTTGAAGTAAATGCCGTTAATAATTCCTTCTATTGCCTGGTCCAGTGGAGCATCATCAAACAAAATATTGGCCGCCTTGCCGCCAAGTTCCAAGGTGAGGCGCTTGCCGGTTGACGCCGTGGCAGCCGCAATTTTCTTGCCTACCTTTGTCGACCCGGTAAATGCAACCTTGTCCACACCGGGATGAGCAACAATTGCCGCACCGGCAGACCCCTTTCCGGTAACAATGTTTACCACGCCGTCGGGAAGACCCGAATCGGCTATTATCTCAGCAAGATGCAACGCCGTCACCGAGGTCGTCTCGGCGGGCTTAAGGACAACTGTATTGCCGCAGGCCAATGCTGGTGCCAGTTTCCAAGCAGCCATCATTAGCGGAAAATTCCATGGTATGACCTGTCCACATACACCTACTGCCTTCGGCTTTTTACCAGGAAAAGCATACTCCAGCTTGTCTGCCCATCCTGCATGATAAAAGAAATGCGCCGCGACGAGCGGCAAATCCACATCTCGTGATTCCTTAATTGGCTTCCCGCCATCCATCGTCTCAAGGATGGCCAGTTCGCGGGAGCGCTCCTGCACCATGCGAGCGATCCGGTAAAGGTATTTGCCGCGTTCTGCAGCCGGCATTTTGCCCCAGGGACCGGCAAGTGCCTTACGGGCAGCCCTGACGGCTAGATCCACATCCCCGGATTCTCCTGCAGCCACTTCCGTTAGTTTCTTGCCAGTTGCAGGGTTAATGGAGCGAAACACTTTTCCTGATCCGGCCGGTAGAAACTTACCGCCAATATAAAGGGAGTAGCGTTTTTTTAATGGTACCGGTGTGGATTCCGGAGCCGGAGCATAATTCCAGTGATTGCCAAATTCCAACATCGGCTCGGCAGCAGAATGGTGCTTTTTACTCTTGGCTCTTTTGGTTTTTGTTTTCGCCATTACTATCAAGTTAAGGGTAAGCTAAGTGTGAGGCAAGAAGAGTGAAGCAGGTGGTAAGAAGGATTGCAGGCAAAGGGTTAGCGCTTCCCATATTGCTTGTGGGACTGGATTCGGGCATCTGCCTGTTCAGCAAGATCAACCACACAACCCCATTTTGAAAAAGGGAAGCTTACTCCCCTGCAGGAGTTACCATAACCTTCAGGTCCTGCTTGCCATTAATGGTCGATCCTTTGATCGACGGCAGTCCAAGTAGTGCGGTTGCCAGATTGCCAGCATCCCCGTTGCGCACAGGCGGTGGCGTTTTGGCGCCATAAGGGGGATTGGCCTTACCGGGATCAGCACGGGTAATGGGATTAAGCTTATAGAGATCTCCGCCAGCCTGTATTCCTGGTCCCCAAACATAGAATGGTATGGTGTAATTTTTTGGCTCATCAGCCTTGGTATGTGTCTTGGTTGAAAGCCGCCCACCATGATCGGAAGTAACAATCATGGCCGTTTTGCCTTTTAGATTTTCACTGGTTTCAATCAGGGTAAAGATTTGGCCAATTTGACGGTCTACCCCGGCAACAGCTTCCATATAGGGTGTCCCGTGTTTAATATCCCAGCCATGGCCGTGCCCCGCTGAGTCACAATCACGCAAGTGGATCATGCTGAAACCAAACGGCTGTTTTTTCATAGCAGTTATATAATTGTTGATCAGCAAGTCGGTTTTTTCATCAAATTGATATGTGGTGATTTTATCCCTGCCATTGTCTTTGCCTTGTGTGTCAGGTTGCCCATAACGCTCGTTGTAACTCAAATCATAGAGCACAAACTTTTTCTTACTTGCAAATAAGGCTGTGGTCAGGCCGTGGTCATGAACAACTCCAAAGGCGCTTTGCAGATACGATTTTTTATTGCGGTGAAGCCACTCACCAATTTTCGGCGTACCGTTGCTCTTCCAACCATGCCCGTTCTCACCATTCACACCCCGCCCGGTAATCATACCGGTGTGATTCGGCAACGTGATTGTAAAATCCGCATCCGTGCGGGCATTATGGGTATAAGAACCCTCCTTGATGAAACGATACAAATTGGGAAGTTTCTTCTCTCCGAGAAATTCAACAGCATCAGGTCGCAGTCCATCACAACTGATCAGAACGACGTGCCCTGGACGGGCAAGGCACCGGAAGGCAGTTAAATGCATGAGCAACAAAGCAACCATGATGATGAACAAGGCCTGCTTTGACTGAAAGAGAAGTGATGGTGACATGGCTTTTACAGGGCAAACAATAGAATAAATGGATTACAATCCTCGGCTACGGGAAAAATCGGCATTGGCGAATGCCGGCCATCATGATGGCGCCGGAATATTTGAGAAATACACTTTTCCATGCCTTGGCCGAAAGCGGAGAAGAGATGATTAACATTGATAGATAATCAATTATGGAGATTATAATTAATCGTTGTTTTCGCTTATTTGTCTGAAAAAAATTGATTTTATGTTCATTTTCAAAGAGGT
>CALCSP010000294.1 GCA_937893785.1 uncultured Verrucomicrobiales bacterium | reverse complement strand
TGTTTCTATTGACTTTGGGGCACCGGCTTTTTTAAGGATTCCGAGGACAGCTACAGGGTCAGTGGGCGATATCAGTGCGCCAAAAAGTAGGCAATAAATGTATTGGGGATTCATTCCCATAGCCTTGAGTAGAAGCCAAGATAGGCTACCAGTCACAAAGGTTGAGAAGATCACGCCAACAGTGGCAAGTATTGCAATAATCCTTTTCTGGTTTGCTAGATCCTCGAGGTTTACATGAAGTGCTCCGGCAAAAAGAAGGTAGCTGAGCATAATTCCAAGCAGAGCTTCATCGAATTCAATTCCGGCTACAAATAAGGTAGCGGTTTCTGTGATGGTGGGGCTGAATTTACCGGCTACTATGACGAGCAGGGAAAAGAGCAGGCCAAGAAGCATGATGCCAATGGTTGTAGGCAGCTTGATGTAGCGAAAATTGACGTAACCAAATATTGCAGCAAGCGTTAGAAGGATAGCAATAACGTCAAAGGTAGGCATAAATTCATAAAAAAGAACAAAATTAGGCTTAAAGCAAGATTCCGGGTGGTCAAGTGGTGTAGCAGGGTGTTAAGGTCTGCCCGCCTTTGATCATTGCGTAAAGGCATTAGCTATAAACCGATGAGTGAACGTTATCAGATTAAGGAAAAAATCGGACAGGGAGGGTTAGGTGCAGTTTACCGTGCCGTTGACTCGCAATTAAAGCGTGAGGTCGCCCTTAAACGACTGTTGCCCCCAGAAGACAGTGAGGCATCTCAGATGAGCAGCGATGCTGCCGAGCAATTGCTTAAGGAGGCAACTACGCTTTCCGCTTTGCAGCACCCGAACATCGTGACGGTCTATGACGTTGGTAAGGATGAGCAGGGGGCTTTTGTCGTGATGGAGTTTCTCAAGGGCGAGACTTTTGATAAGACTGTCGAGCGAGGAGCGCTAACGGAGAAGGATTTTCACAATGTGGTGTTGCAGACAATGGAGGCGCTTTCTGCGGCTCATCACGCAGGCGTTGTTCACCGCGATTTGAAACCCAGTAATCTCATGGTCAACTGGCTGCCCAGCGGAAAGTTCCAGATAAAAGTGCTGGATTTTGGTTTGGCTAAGTTCAGTAGGCAGCCTGCTGCCCAGACCATAGATCAGGGTGATGCGATCCTAGGCTCCATTTATTTCATGGCACCTGAGCAGTTTGAACGTGCTCCGCTTGATGCGCGTACAGACCTATACTCCATTGGCGCACTCTATCATTATTGCCTGACCGGAAAGCATCCATTTGATGGTGAAAGTGCGCCGCAGGTAATGGCCGCTCATCTTCAGAACAAGGTAGTTCCACTTTCCAAGTTGCGACCTGATCTTCCGGTCTGGATGAGCGACTGGGTGATGTGGCTTATCAGTCTTTCTCCTGCTGATCGTCCTGCGAGTGCTCATGATGCTCTAAAGCGTTTCCAGGCAGGAGGTGTCACGGCGGCTGGTAATGTGAGCCCTGTTGCACAAGTTGATTCGGTTAAGCCCAGCTTGGCTGGCTCTGTTGCGCCGGGTGTGGTTAATCCGCTCATCACCGGAGTGCCAAATCAGAATAACGTTCCCAAGCCGGTGGTCATTTCAGGTGGGGCCCAGACAACTCCTTTAAGTAATATGCCCAGTGGGGAAATTCCCAAGGCGCAGCTTACCACTCCACTTGCAGTGGAAGGCGAGGGGATGCAGTCATCTGAACCAGTAGCTCGTCGGTTGCCGCTGCCGATGTGGGCCATGATCACTATTCCGATTGTTCTGGTTGCTTTAGGTATTGTTATTTGGAAGCTCAATTCTGATAAAAAGGAGAAGAGGATCCGTGATGCTCGTCTCGCAGAGTTAAATACTTCCGAGGAGCCAAGAGGAACGATGGAGGATGTTAACCTATTCATAGAATTTATCCGTGAACAGGAAAGTAAAGGAGGAGAGATTAATGATAATAATATTAGTGCTGCATTGACCACTCTGCAAAAGTTACAGGGTTCTAGTGTGGATCGGGCAATCGTGGACAAGTTGTCAAAGGTTTCGCCAATGATAAGAGCTGGGTTGATTAGCATCATTGCGGCACGCGGTAATGTGTCCGCAGTGCCAACTATTATTAATTATATTAATGATAAGGACGCGGATGTAAGTGATATCGCCATTTATGCTCTTGGTAGACTTGGTAACCTTGATAATGTAGCGATGTTAATAACGGCGCTTGAGGATCCTGCCTCTCCAGATATTCGTAACGCATTGGTGAGCGCCATTATCCAGATTTCAAGTAAGATTGCAGATCCGGAAAAGCGAAGTATTGCCATTCGTGATGCTTTGAAGGGAGTTTCCGCGGCGAGTGATCTGCGCATGAACCTGCTTTTTATCCTAGGGCATCTTGGAGGTGAGAGTGCATGGGAGGACTTGAAAAAGGTTCTTGAGGGAAGCAATACTGCTGCGCGTAAGGAGGCCTTAAAGGGACTGGGTTCCTGGCCAGATGGTAAGCCTGCTGAGACCATTTACCGGATTGCGAAAAATCAGGATGAGGACAAGGTGATACAGGCACTTGCGCTGCGTACCTATACGTATCTGCTTAGTAACACCTCGGAACTTCCTGATGAGAAAAAAGTTGAACGGATTGGCGAGTTGTTGGCCATGGAAGGCATTCGCGCTAGCGACAAAAGAGACTTGCTGGGAGTGATTTCGACGCTGGTCTCGCCGGAGGCCAAAGAGTTGGCGGATTCCTTTAGTGGGGATGCCTCACTTGCACAGGGTGCCAAGTGGGCATCCAAGGCGGTTTCTTCCAACCTGTCCAAGGTGGTGGAAGGCAGTGGCGGTGATGTTTCATTGGATGGAGCAAAGGCATTGGTTTTCGGTGAGGGAGGGTTTGAGTATGAGGAGAGTGCGGCTGCCATCATTCGCTGGTCAAATCCAGGGTATTATGTTGCTTGGCCGGTGAAGTTTAGCTCTCCCGGAAAATATGATATCCTAGTCAATGCTGCGACCCCTGAGGGCGGAGGTGGAGCCTTTGAAGTTAAGCTTGCGGGCAAGGTGCACTCAGTCAAGACAGGTGCGGGTGACAAGTTTGAGGAAATTTCGGTAGGAAGCGTTGAGATTAAGGAGGCAGGTACCTACCGCGTGGTGGTGATCGGGATTAATGTTGATGTGCCTGATGGTGAACTAATGCAGTTGCGCGGGGTTACCCTTAAGGCGCAATAAGCAGGTTTATTGATCAGCGCCTTTCCCGTTCCCAGGAGGATACCTTTCCATTACGAAATTCAACGACGGCGGAGGTGTAGGGTATGTGCTCGATGGTCGGTCCATATTCGTAGTAGGGGCCGTAATATTCGTGATGATGACCATGGCCGAAGCCTATATGGACGTCCTGATGCACGACGGATAGGTGCTTTGTATAGCGCCATTTCTCAAAATCGATGCCGTCACGTGAGATTTCCTTGATTCCGCTTGGGCGCCCCCATGAGAGATAGACGGCATCTTTGTTCATCCCCTCCAGAAGTTTTCCTTGTCTGACGGCTTGCTGTTGTGGTCCGGAAAGGGCGGAATACATAGCAGGGTTACGGTCAATTCTGTCCTGGAGCGTTTGTGTACAGTTGCAAAGCACCAGGCAGGATGCCATAGATA
>CALCSP010000293.1 GCA_937893785.1 uncultured Verrucomicrobiales bacterium | reverse complement strand
TCGAAGCAGCGAGGGCAGTTAGTGACGAGTATGGAGGCCAAGCGGTGGATAGTCTGGAAGAATTATGCCAGTTGGTTGATGCGGCATCAGTTGCAACCCCGACCAATACGCATCGGGTGGTTGGAGAAGTTCTGCTGGATGCGGGTAAACATGTTTTGATTGAGAAACCCATTGCTGATAGCGCTGAGGATGCCAAAGCTCTGGTGAGTAAAGCGGCCGAAAACAACTGCATCCTGCAGGTTGGTCACATAGAGCGATTTAATCCCGTCCTTGCAGAGATCGAACAGCGCCTGACAGATCCTAGGTTTATTGAGGTACACCGGCTATCACCATTTCCGAACCGCTCAATGGATATCGGTGTTGTTCTGGATCTAATGATTCATGATCTTGAGATTGTGCTGCATCTGGTGAAATCAGAGGTTGAGGGTATTGATGCTGTGGGAGTCCCGGTGCTGACCACAAGGGAGGATATTGCCAATGCAAGAATCCGGTTCAAGTCGGGCTGTGTGGCAAATATTACCGCGAGCCGGATTTCCCCTGAGAAAATGCGTAAGTTGCGTGTTTTTCAGGGCGATAGTTATCTGTCACTGGATTATCAGCAGCAAGAGGGTGAGCTCTACTGGAAAGAGGGTATGGAGATCAAAAAACAGCCTGTATCCGTCGAGAAGGAGGAGCCCTTGAAGAACGAGCTTGAAGCATTCATTGATTGTGCCATTGCAGGACGTCAGCCAGCGGTTTCCGGCAGGGAGGCCACCGCGGCACTGGAACTGGCCATTGATATTACACAATTGATCGAGTCCGGTGGTAAGCAGGCTGTTTTACCTAGGTAATGGCGCAGAAAATATACATCGTTGCTGGTGAGGCCAGTGGGGACGCCCATGGCGCGGGATTAATGGCTGCAATGCTCGCCTGTGACCCCAAACTTACTTTTGCTGGCCTCGGTGGTGCCGCGATGAACAGCATTGCCGGTGAGGTTCGCAACTGGACGGCTGACGCGGCTGTGGTCGGGTTTTGGGAGGTGATCAAGAAATACGGTTATTTCAGAAATGAGTTTGAGAAAGCTGTTCAGGCTCTGGAGGATTTTTCACCGGATATACTTGTGCTTGTGGATTATCCAGGGTTTAACCTGCGCTTAGCAGCGGAGATTAGGAAGCGCGGTATAGAGGTTAGAATTGTCCAGTATATTAGCCCCCAGGTTTGGGCATGGAAACGGGGAAGGATCGGTCATATGGCGAACATTCTCGATCGGATGCTGTGCCTATTTCCCTTTGAGGTTGACCTTTATCGTGGTTCCGGGCTTGATGCGCGCTTTGTCGGGCATCCGATTGCAGAGCAACTTTCTGGATTGCGTGACTGCGAGGCGCGTGATGAGAAGTTGGTGGCGTTACTGCCGGGAAGCAGGCAAAGAGAGGTGGAGAAGATTTTTCCGGTGATGCTGGATGCGGCGGTAGAGATGAGCAAGATTGATTCCGGGCTTCGTTTTGCATCTGCAGCACCCGGAGATGAACTGGCGCAGGGCATGGAGACGATGGCATCTGAGCGCGGGGTTGACTGTAAGGTGGGTGTCGGTAATGCCCATGAGCTTATGGCCGGTGCCTGTTGCGCAGCCGTGGCTTCCGGTACGGCAACGCTGGAGGC
>CALCSP010000292.1 GCA_937893785.1 uncultured Verrucomicrobiales bacterium | reverse complement strand
TCAGTGAGGGTTAGGCTTGAAGTTGGTTCATCCATGATGATGATCCTTGCCTTTTTTGAGAGAGCCTTGGCAATCTCGATCATTTGCTGCTGGCCAATCGAGAGATCGGACAGCGGGGTTTCCGGAGGGATATTAAGCCCCAGCCTTGCCAGCAGAGGGGTAGTGTCAGCTACAATTTTGCGGCGATTAATCAAGCCGAAGCGGCGGGGTTCACGGCCAAGGAACACGTTTGCGCCAACATCAAGATTGTCCAGAACGTTAAGTTCCTGATGCACAAATCCGATGCCGTGGGTATCTGCTTCGGAGACGGAACTTATTTTTGTGGCGTTTCCGGAGATCTCGATCGTTCCTGAGTTTGGCTGATGAACTCCGCCAAGGATGTTCATCAATGTTGACTTTCCAGCGCCGTTTTCGCCGATAATGGCAACCACTTCGCCTGCCGCGATCTCAAGGTCTACGTCACTAAGCGCATGAACACCCGGAAACCGCTTATGAATCCCCCGCATGCGAAGTGCGGGGGCTGTGCTTTGTGTCGATTCTGGCAAGGTCGGTAATTGGTCGGCAAGCCCTTTGTCTGAGTGCCAGGAAAAGGTGGATTTTACTTTTTAGTGGATGCCTTCCGGGCATTGCACTTTTCAAGGTATGCTTCTCCTTCTCCCTTGCGGATAATTATGGTCTCAATGAATTTCTGCTTTGTTTCAGGAACGCCGAGGTCCTGTGCAGTTTTATTCTCGACAATGAGATCACGAAGCGCTTTCACCGATTGATAACCGAACTGATAGGGTTTTTGAGCGACGGTCGCAAATATTTCGCCTTTATCTATAGCTTTTAGGGTTCGTGGGTCTTCGTCGAAAGCGATGATTTTTACTTTATCAAGAACGCCCTTATCTTTTACTGCTTCAAGGATAAGGGGACCGTTGTAGGACCAAAGCCCAACCATGCCAGCAATATCTGGGTATTTTGTCAGCGTGTCTTCAGCGTTACGGCGCGCCTTCCCGAAGTCCACCTCGTCAGTACGGAGGTCGATGATCTCAATTTTTGTGCCGGCAACCGCTTCCTTGAGTCCCTGATAGCGCTCGACCGCGTTGGCTTGGTCACCCAGTCCCACAAAAGCCATCACCTTGCCCCCATCAGG
>CALCSP010000291.1 GCA_937893785.1 uncultured Verrucomicrobiales bacterium | reverse complement strand
GACAAGGCGCAAGCATCGGTCCTTCCTTGGACGGCATCGGGAACCGTGGGCTCGATCGTCTATTGGAAGATATAATAGATCCTGATCGTAACGTTGACCCGGCGTTTTCCGTGACCCTGATCACGACAAAAAAAGGCAAAGTCATTTCAGGAATCGGCGCTCGGCAAACCTTGGATTCCATTGAGCTAACTGACGCTTCCGGAAAACGCCAGATCATTGACAGCAAGGAAATTTCACAGAAAAGCATATCCGAGCACTCATTGATGCCGACCGCGCTCAGTCATGCCATACCTGAGGAGGATTTTGTGAATCTCATGTATTATCTAATGAGTCAAAAATAGGATGTATTCTGATACAAGCCTACTCAAGCTATCAATCTCAGTAATAATGACCCCGGAAACCCATTGCAAAATAGCATCGCTTACGGGTATCCTTGGGATACCATGAGCCAAGATAGCAAACCAAAGGTTCTTATCATCATCGGTGATGCCGCCGAGACAGTGGACACCATGTATCCCTACTTCCGCCTGTTTGAGGGAGGTTATGAACCCGTGATAGCTGCACCTGAAAAGCGCACCTACCAGATGGTCATGCACCAGAATAAGCCAGGGTGGACCATCACCAAGGAATGGGAAGGCTACACAATAGAAGCAGACATTGCCTTTGCCGACGTCAACCCTGAAGAATACCTGGGAATCTTCTTCAGTGGCGGCCGTGCTCCCGAATATATTCGCGAAGATGAGGATCTGCTACGCATTACGCGTTACTTCTTTGCAAAAGACGCACCTATTGCCAGCGTCTGCCATGGTGTGGAAATCCCGGCTAGGGCCGACTGTGTCAAGGGCCGCAGAATGGCTACCGTTCCTAAGGCAAAGTTCGACCTTGAAGTTTGCGGCGGGATATTTGTCGATGAACCCTGTGTCATTGATGGCAATCTCGTCAGCGGCCGTACCTTCTGGGACCATGGCCATTATATGGGGCACTGGATGCAACTGCTTGATGATGCTCGCACTTCCCACGCATCATGAATACACACTATCGACTGGCCTAAATTGCTTTCACACACTAAGCTATTCAATCAATGAGATGGTCACTGATATCTTTGCCCCTGTTACTATGGGCACTCCAGAATGTAGGAGGGGAGGAAAACTCCGGGGTTGATTTCTTTGAGAAGGAAATCCGGCCCATTCTGGTCAGCGAGTGCTACCAGTGCCACAGTGCCGAAGAAAAGATCAAGGGCAAGTTGCGCCTCGACTGGAAAGGAGGCTGGCAGAAAGGTGGAGTATCAGGAGCGGCAATTATACCGGGCAGCGTGGGAAAAAGCCTGATAATCCAGGCAGTGCGACAGACGGATCCGGATCTGCAGATGCCACCAAACAAAAAACTAAGAGTGGACCAAATACAGGCCCTTGAAAAGTGGGTCGCAATGGGATCACCTGATCCGCGCATTTCTGCAGAAAGTTCAAACGAGCAAAAGCAACTCGACCTCGAAGCAGCAAAGCAGTATTGGGCATTCCGTCCCGTCAAAGATCCCCCCCTCCCCGAAGTCAGTGATAAAACCTGGCCACATACAAGCATTGACCACTTCATTCTTGCCGCTCAGGAAAAGAAAGGAATTCACCCTGTCCCTGATAGTGATGCGATCACCTTGCTACGACGTATCTATTTTGACCTCATTGGCCTGCCACCACCACCGGAAAAAGTCGAGGCTTTTAGTAAAACTGCTACACCAGAAAGGCAGAAAGCCATTGAAAATCTCGTTGATGAACTACTAGCAAGTCAGGAATTCGGGGTGAGGTGGGCAAGACACTGGCTTGATGTTGCTCGTTTTTCGCAGTCAACCGGCGGTGGACGAACCCTGCTTTTCGGCGAAGCCTGGCGCTACCGTGACTATGTCGTTGACTCCTTCAACTCGGATAAGCCGTATGATCAATTCATACGTGAACAAATCGCCGGTGACCTTATTCAGGATGGAAGCATTGAGGAAAAGCGTGCTGCCCTGATTGCTACAGCCTTTCTCCTGCTTGGACCAACTAATTACGAATTACAGGACAAGACAGTCCTTGAGATGGATATCGTCGACGAGCAACTCGACACCATGGGCAAGGCCTTCCTAGGATTGACTATCGGCTGTGCACGATGTCACGACCACAAATTCGACCCGATCCGTACCGAAGACTATTACGGAATGGCGGGAATATTCAAGAGCACCAAAAGCGTGATCCACAGCAACGTTTCCACTTGGAACAAACGCCCCCTTCCAATGTCGCCCGAGCAACAGAAACTCTCTAGTGCCCAAACCGAAAGGATTGCAACCCTGAAACAAAAAATTAACCAGCTCAAGAAAACGACCAACCCTAAAAAAAATGCCGTTTCCCCGATCCAAATAAACCGCCTTTCCGGCATTGTTGTTGATAACTTACAGGCCACACTCAAGGGGGATTGGACTCGATCCACATCACATAAAGGATACATAGGAACAAACTACATCCATGATGATGCCAAGGGTAAGGGGACAAAAGAGGTCGCTTACAAAGTCAAAATCCCTGAAGATGGCAAGTTTGAGGTGCGTCTTTCCTATACGGAAGGTACCAACCGATCCAGTAAGGTTCCGGTGCTCATCCGCCATGCTGACGGAGAAGTGACCAAATATATTAATCAAACCAAGAAACCACCGATTGATGGACACTTCATTTCACTGGGAACCTTTGACTTCCTAGTCGGAGAATGGGAAGCGGTTGTTATTTCAACTCAGGGAACCACACAACATGTTATTGCTGATGCGGTTCAATTCTTGCCGGAAGGCACAATCTCATCAAAGAAAAAGGAGGTTAAAAATACCGAGAACTTTGGCGGCATTATCGTCGATAACCCTGATGCTAAAGCGTCCGGACCTTGGGTCAAATCCGATGGCGTCAAAAACCATTTGGGTTCTGAATACCTCTACACAAGCAATCCGGACAGCAAGGTGGTTTATCCCGTCAAATTTGCTCAGGGTGGTAAATACGAAGTGCGTATTTCTTATACCCACCACCCGAACCGTTCCACAAAAACGCTCGTTACTGTTCGTCATAATGACGGGGAAAAAACCTTCCGCATCAACCAACGAAATGAACCTTCGGTCGACGGTTATTTCCAATCACTAGGTTTCTTTGAATTCCAGTCCGGCCAATGGGATGCCGTTGAAATTTCCGCCATGGATAGTGATGGCGCAGTGGTGGCCGATGCCGTCCAGTTTCTTCCGGAAGGAGCACCTGTTGTTGCACAAAAACAGCCTAAACCCGAGGAGAAACCTGATCAATCCGGTCTTGCTGCCGACAAAGAGAAGCTGGCAAACATGCAAAAAGAATTAAAGGAACTGGAATCCAAAACAGCAAAACAGCCCAATATTATTGCTGCCGGGGAAGCGAAAGAAACCGGAGACATTAAAATCGCAATTCGTGGCAATGTACATAATGCCGGCGCAATAACTCCGCGTCGTTTCATCCAGGTACTCCACGAAGGTCCTCTCCCGAAGATTTCACCCAATTCCAGTGGACGCACTGAGTTGGCCGAATGGATTGCTAGCTCTAGCAACCCACTAACTGCCCGCGTATTCGTTAACCGTGTCTGGCATCACCTCTTCGGCGCAGGCATTGTCAGCAGTGTCGACAACTTTGGCCACATGGGCCAAATGCCAACCAACCCTGAGCTCATTGACCACCTCGCACAAGGCTTCATGGCAAGCGGATGGTCAATCAAAAAGCTAATCAGAGAAATTATGCTCTCACGTGTTTATCAACTAAGCACCGAACCTGGCGAACTGCAGAAAAAAGCAGACCTGGAAAACCTTTTGCACTGGCGCCAAAACCGTCGGCGATTGCAAGCCGAAGCCATTCGCGATTCCATACTATCGGTCAGCGGATCCCTAGACAAAACAATCGGTGGCCCAACTGTAAAGCCGGGAACCAAGACCGAATACGGATATAATTTTGAAGGAAGCCGCAGAAGTATCTACATCCCGGTATTTCGCAATACCGTTCCTGAGATTATGCAGGTCTTTGACTTTGCCGACCCCAATCTGGTCATGGGCAAGCGCACTACTAGCAGTGTCCCCACACAGGCACTTTTCCTGATGAATAACCCCTTTGTCCAACAACAAGCAAAAACAGCGACCAACCGCTTGCTCCAGGATGAGCCTGGGAATAATCAGGCAAAGGTCAATTATGCCTACAAGCTAACCCTTGGGCGCTTGCCAAGCATCAGAGAAGCGAAAGCGATACTGGACTTTCTGGAATCTTCCGAAAAACCTGAAATTGCATGGAGTGCGGTTTTTCACAGCCTTTTTGCAAGCCTGAATTTTCGCTATCTTAACTAGACCATACTTGAAGCCACGGCCAATGATGGCTAGATTAGTGCATTGATTGTCGATCATTCGACACACTTGACACACTAATTACATGCAGCATCAACACCATATCTCCCGGCGACATGCCCTGCGCAACATGGCCTGCGGCTTTGGTGGACTTGCAATGGGCGCCATGGCTCACCGCGAAGCAATGGCTGCCGGAAACCCGCTTAGCCCAAAGATGCTACACCACGCCCCGAAGGCTAAGCGCGTGATCTTTCTGTTCATGGCTGGAGGAGTAAGCCATGTCGACTCCTATGATTACAAGGAGAACCTCTTCCGTGATGACGGCAAGATGATTCGCTTCGATGACGCGCGCACCCTAGCAAAGACGCGCAAGATCGTCGAGCACCGTGTCATGAAACCGCTCTGGAAGTTTAAGCAACACGGCCAATGCGGGCAGCACGTCAGTGAACTTTTCCCTCATACTGCCAAACATGTGGACGACCTGTGTATCCTCAAGGGGATGCACACTGAGGGCGTAGCACACGGCCCTAGCACTCTTTTCCTACACACTGGCTCAATCAACTTGGTGCGACCAAGCATGGGATCATGGGCCAATTATGGCTTGGGAACCGAGAACCAAAACCTTCCAGGATTCATCAGTATTGGTCCTTCCATGGGTAATGGCGGACCGCGCAATTACAGCAATGCATTTTTACCAGCTGCCTACCAAGGAACCCCTGTTGGTAGAGCAGGCATTCCCGCGACGGAAGCCACTATTAAAAATATAACCGCCTCTGGTGCAAACCCGGTTCAACAACGCAAGCAATTTGAGCTACTGCGCAAAATCAACGCCGAGCAACTCTCACATTCTCCCGGCGATGACAAGCTGGAGGCCGTCATTAACTCTTTCGAGCTTGCATGGCGGATGCAGAACAATGCTCCGGATATCCTTGATTTATCCAAGGAAAGCAAAAGTACCCTCGCCATGTATGGTATTGGCGAGAAACACACGGACGACTTTGGCCGCTACTGCCTCCGGGCTCGGCGCTTAAGTGAGGCGGGTGTTCGTTATATTCAGGTCAATTACACCGACAACGGCAATAATCCCGCTTGGGATCAGCACTCCAACATGCCCAAGCACATCGAGCACGCCCGGGCTACAGACAAGCCCGTTGCCGGCTTACTTGAAGACCTCAAGCAACGCGGTCTTCTGGAAGATACTATCGTTTGGTGGGGCAGTGAGTTCGGACGTACCCCCTACGCACAGAACAAGGGAACCGGACGTGACCACAATCCTGATGGTTTTACTGTCTGGGTAGCCGGAGGCGGATTCAAACCAGGCATATCCCATGGCAATACCGACGCCTACGGTCACCATGCTGTTGAAGGCAAGGTACACATGCATGACCTGCATGCCACTATCCTGCACCAATTGGGAATTGATCACGAAAAGCTCACCTATCGTTATGACGGGCGCGACTTCCGGTTAACTGATGTGCACGGCAAAGTCGTGAAGGAAATTATCGCCTAGCCCGCGATTAACTGCATGTCGCGTTAAAGGCTGCAACAAATCCAATCGACATGGCAATATTTTTTCCTGCATCAAGTTTATAACCCCGGATTCCATACATTAAGCGGATCAACCATGAGAATTCAACTACTCACCATTTCCCTGACCATCCTCCTTGCTGCCTGCGGAGGATCAAAAAATACCCAGCCCCCTGAAAATCCGGAACAGAAAAATTCGACAGGACAGAATATAACACCGCCAACAACGGAACCGGAGATCAGTATTCACGATGCGGCAAGGAAGGGGAATCTGGCAGTTGTCCAACAGTATATCGATAACGGGTCAGACCTTGATCGGGCAGAACCCGTTTTTGG
>CALCSP010000290.1 GCA_937893785.1 uncultured Verrucomicrobiales bacterium | reverse complement strand
GTATCACCATCCCAAATGAGATCACATAAGTGCCATATTTTGGCCACTGGTCAGCTGGATTACGTGACACTGCAAGGCTGGTATAAAGCCGGTCCCCCTCTGAAATTTTTACTTCGCTCCCATCCGGCAAAAGGATGACCTCGCGCTTCTTTGCTCCTTCTGGACCCCAACTTGCCTGATACAAGGTATAACCCGCATAGCGCATCGGCTTGTTCATGCTGATATGATACTTGTCTGTCGCCTCCCCATCATCTACGCGATAGACATCACTGGCATATTCCCGGGCCCGTGCTGTGCCCGGATGGTCCTCCTTGGTAAATTTGATCAATTCAATGCCAAAGGGAAGAGAATACCGGCTACGGGTCAGGTCAATCGACCATGTCTCCCCACTCGCCTCAACGGTAAGAGGCCGTGGAGCAAACGGATTCGCGCCCACAAGAATCGAGTGCGCCAGCAACTTGCCCGACGACTCCTTAACCTTGATATAAGTAGCCGGCACGTTGGCTTCTCTGGTCTTTGATTCCGGCTGCGGAACAATCGCAATGCCGTCGATAAACTCTCCCGCATCAGGATATTTCTCCCTATCCTTCTCAAGCGGAAGCCCCGTCAACTGGCCCTTACTGTTGGTGATATTGCGTGCATAGCTATAGATCTCAAACTCAAAGGGCATACTGGGATGAAAGAACGTGCGCCGCGCACCTTTTTTCCAAAGCGGCTTTAGGTCTTTTTCCTCGATCACTAGAGCAGCCTCCCTCTTACCATCCTGATCATGTCGGGCCACCTCAATACTCCAGTCAGTCAAATTGTAAATCTCATCAGCTTGATCGTTCTCATAGAGAATCATGCTTCCTTCCTCGGTATAATGAAAAGCCACGAACCCGGCAAACAGGATGTAAAGGATGCCACCATGGGCGATCAGCATGCCGGGACGCTTCCAAGATTTGCGCGCACGAATAATGGCACCCAGCAACAGGTTCAGAAAAAGCAGAACACTAACCAGATAGACACCGGGCAAGACAACTGGAATCGGACCAAAGTTGTCCACAAGGAAAAAGGATTCGAAATACTTTTCGGAGGCATCGTAAAGGCCCATCTCGACCTGGGCCATCGTGCCGAGATACGTCAACACGAGCAATATCGTTAAAAGAATGACTGCCAGCGTATAGCCGGAAAGGAAGTTGTAGATCCTCAGCCAGAGAGGTTTTGGTGTGCCTGACATATTTATTGCCTCACTCTCTTTATACGTATGGATGCACAAAATGTGTTAAAATTATTCAACTGTGCTTCCACCAATTCCTTCGGCCCCGTCATTTTGACAAAAAAGGCAACCTTAGTCCCACCCATATCCATCTCCGGCATGATGAGTCCGAGCATCTTGTAATTAGGAAGCGCTTCGGTAGCTCCCATCGACTTGAAGTCTCCATCCAGTTCGATGAACCTGCCATTTCCGAAAAGAAACCTCCTTTCAGGCAATTGAGCAATGGCAGCGTCATCAACCGGCTCAAGCCCCATTTGTTCCCGCCATCGGTTGAGGTTCAGCAGCAGTCCTCCGCCCCCTCGAAGCATCGTGAAATAACACTGCCCCTCTGCAGAATCTCCAAAGGTAAAGTTCGCCATGCGCATGGCTGACCCCGGAACCACCTGCCAACCATCCGGCACATCCCAAGCGAAAGGCACATCTGATGCTGCTGAATTC
>CALCSP010000289.1 GCA_937893785.1 uncultured Verrucomicrobiales bacterium | reverse complement strand
TGATCCGCTACTTGCCGGCGTAATCCGGGTTTGGCTTGGGCACCTTGGCACCAGTTTTCTTGAGCCATTCCACAAGCTTGGCATCAAGCTCCTTGACCTTGTCAGGCATCTTTTCGGCAAGCTCCTCCTTTTCACCAATATCTTCAGCGAGATTGAATAGCTCATAGGGCTTACCGACATAGCGCTTCAGCAATTTCCAGTTGCCGCTGCGAATGATGCTGTAGGGCATGATGCGGCCCCGATAATGCGGGAAATGCCAGAACAAATCCTCCCTTCCTAGGGAATCCTCACCCTTGAGGACAGGCATCAGGTCGACCCCGTCAATGGCAAGCCCATCAGGTGCTTTCAGCCCTACCGCACCACAGATGGTGGGAAAATAATCAACACTGGTTACCGGAACCGGGCTCACCGCACCTGTTTTGGTCACGCCCGGCCAATAGATGATAAGAGGTACGCGTATTCCTCCCTCATAAGGATTTCCCTTTCCTGAGCGCAAAGGCGCATTATTGGTGGGCCCTAGTAACCCCCCATTATCTGAGGTGAACATGATCACGGTATTACCGGAAATCTTCAGCTCTTGAAGCTTGTCACGAATACGGCCCACCGCCTGGTCAACGCTCTCCACCATGGTCGCATACGCCGCATTCTTCTGCCTACCCTTAACCTGCGTGGCCTTTTCCTTGTATTTGGCCATCAACGACTGCTTTGCCTGTATGGGCGTATGCACCGCATAATTGGCAAAATAGAGAAAAAAGGGCCGATCTTTATTCCGATCAATAAATCCAATTGCTTCATCCGTCTCACGGTCAGTAAGATACTGCCCCTTTTTCCTGCTAGGCAGACCAAAAATCCCATCGAGTCTCTTGTTGTTAAATGGATCATAATAACTGGGCGGTTGCCCGTAATCACATCCTCCGTAGTTCTCATCAAATCCCTGCTTCTCTGGATACCAATCGTCTGCACCTAGATGCCATTTTCCAATATGACAGGACCGATAACCGACCTTTTTCAAAAGCTCAGCAATGGTCAGCTCAGAAGACTCCATCCAAAGGGCATTTGCAGGACAAAGCACTTTGCTGCCCTTGCCTCCTACCCAGTGGGAAGGGTTTTTCTTATTTGCTGGGATTTTACCACCCTGAAATCGCGCCCGAATCCAGTCAGTCACTCCAATTCTAGCCGGATAGCGCCCGGTCATGATCGCCGCCCTTGTCGGAGAGCAGACCGCACAGGCTGCATAGGCATCGGTAAAGCGCATGCCGTCCCCTGCCAGTCCGTCAATATGCGGAGTCTCATAAAACGCACTGCCAAAGCAGCCTAGATCGGTCCAGCCTAGGTCATCCACGTTAATTAAGATGAAATTTGGCTTACCCGAAACGGCATAACCACTAGACCAGCAGCTAATAAGGGAGAAAACAGTTACGAAAAGGCGAAATGCATGCATGATGGAATAATTGCCTGTTTTATGCTCCTGCGTCAAATCCATCATATCAGCCTTGTTATCCCGCACAGATTCGACCATCATCCTTACCATTGCACTTGAACCAAGATCATCTCTCTCATGCCAGATCCAGATAACGCACTTGAAAAAGAACGTGAACTCCTCGCCTCAGTCGCTGATAAGAGTAACGGAGTAAAATTAAAAACCTACGCCAAGCTCTGTGGCCCGGGGTGGCTGCAAAGCGCTATTACACTTGGCGGAGGCTCACTGATCGGGGCACTTTCATTAGGTGCCATTGGCGGAACCAACTTCATGTGGGTTCAGCCGGTTGCCATGATCCTTGGAATTATCATGCTGAGCGCGATCGCCTATGTCACCCTCTCGACAGGTCAGCGTCCCTTTCAGGCAATCAATCAGCACGTCTCACCGGTTTTGGGATGGGGCTGGCTTGGAGCCACCATGCTAGCCAACATGGTTTGGTGCCTACCTCAGTTCAACCTTGCCTACGGGGCCATCTCCGAAAACATTTTCCCTCAGATTGCCGATTCAGGTCAGGAAGGCAGCCTGTTCCCCATCCTGATCGTCTCCACTCTTGCTCTCATTATCGCCACACTGGTTGTTTTCTCCTACGGAAAAGGCAGCAAGGGCGTTTTACTCTTCGAGCGGGTGCTTAAAATATTTGTCGGTCTCATCGTTCTCGCCTTCGTCGGCGTCATCCTGCGCATGACATTTGCCGACAGTTCCCATCTGGAGTGGGGTGCTGTTCTCGGAGGGCTAATCCCAGATTTCAGCGCGCTGTTTAACCCGGCAGAAAGCTTCCAGACCGTGATCGACAAACTCGATGCAGGAGCTGCAAAAGAATGGACTGAGAAGATTGTCAGCAAGCAACGCGATTCCATTATCACAGCTTTTGGCACAGCCGTCGGCATCAACATGACTTTTCTCCTTCCCTATTCCATGCTGCGCAGGAAATGGGGCAAGGAACATCGCGGGCTTGCCATCTTTGATCTTTCCACCGGACTTTTCCTCCCCTTTGTAATCGCCACCGGTTGCCTCGTCATCGCCACGGCCACCCAATTCCACGCCAACCCTGAGAATTATAATTACGCCAAAAACGCCACGGTCAGAGAGGCCGCTCAACCGCAAATAGCCGAAGCCGCTTTCAATGCCCTTGGAGCCGATAAGAAAAAACAAATACAGCAGTTAAAACAGTTACTAGTCGACACCATTGGAGCAGATGAGAAAAAAAAGCTACAGGCCACGATACAACAGGCACTAGTCGACGCCCTTG
>CALCSP010000288.1 GCA_937893785.1 uncultured Verrucomicrobiales bacterium | reverse complement strand
TTGCCATAATGGCAGCTATACATATCTTTGCCGGCGGATTGTTCCTACTGGCCGCGCGCATACGCAGTCGAAGAGCCAGATTTTTTCGCAATACCCTAGCAGAAATCAACCGCGACCGAAAATGGCTTCAAAGCATCAAGGAAAAACTGAAGAACAAGCCCTGATCGAGAATATTAAGCTCAATCGACAGGTTATCGCTGATATTTGCGCAGAAATACCCCACCCCGGAAAAATCCCAAAGCAATGGCGTGATCAACTTACTGCCAGTCCTCTCAAGATGTCATCAATGGCTGCCCTTGCCGGAATACTGATGGCTACATTCCTTCGCGATTCTTGTAAAAAAGGAACAAATTACCCAAGCTCACCGAAAATCATCTCCAAATTGTTAGATTGGGTGATTCATAGCAAAGATCGGCAGCAAAAGGCTAAAGCCACCCCCTCGAGCCCCTTTCCACAGCAATTATTGAACACTATTTGGCAGATCTTGAAGTAACTGGACGAAGTCCAGTTCTGATGCAAGTATATGCGCCCCACCTATGGCGGAAGCTACCCTCAATGAATCGCAGGAAGTCGAAACACTTTCTCACGTCGACGACTACCTGAAGTTTGGCCAGCAATACGATTGTTCGGACATTCACCTTGCCACTACGGCAAAGCCCTCTTGGCGTCGATACGGAACCCTTCAGGCAATCTGGGAAAATGCCAAAGTTCTAACTGCTAAGGACACAGAACGCCTTGCAATGAGCTTCCTCGGGGACAAACAGAAACAACGTCTGGAGGAAAAAGGTGACGTGGACTTTGCCTACCAGAATGATATGGGACGTTTTCGCGCCTCGGTCGTCAAACAGCGGCTTGGCTATGACCTCTGCTTCCGTATTATCAATACGGAAGTTCGAACAATTGATGAACTTGGGCTGCCTGAGACCATTAAGCCGCTCACCCAATATCAAAACGGGATTGTTCTGGTCACAGGTTCCGTGGGAAGTGGTAAATCAACCACCCTTGCCTCACTTATTGATTATATTAATGTAGAGCGAACAGATCACATCATCACGCTGGAAGACCCCATTGAATACATCTTCGAGTCAAAAAACTGCCACGTGAATCAACGTGAGGTGCTTACTCATACCGAATCCTTCGGGGCGGCACTACGCGGTTCGCTCAGGGAGGATCCTGACGTGATCATGGTTGGTGAAATGCGCGACCTTGAAACAATTTCACTTGCGATCACAGCTGCTGAAACCGGCCACCTCGTGCTAGCCACTCTTCACACAGGCAATGCTGCCAGAACGCTGGACCGGGTCCTTGATGTTTTCCCGAATGACCAACGCGAACAGATACGCATTATGGTTAGTGAATCCTTACGCGGAGTGATCTCTCAACAATTAATTCCCCGGGTTGACGGGAATGGCAGAGCGCTTGCACTGGAGCTGTTAATGAACACGCCTGCTGTTGCCAACTGTATCCGTGAAGGAAAGACATATATGCTCCCAGGCATCATGCAAACGGGTAAAGCCGTCGGAATGATCACGATGGATGACTCGCTGAAAAACCTCTATAACCATGGCGTCATCAGCCAAGAGGAAACGCTGGCACGCTGCTTCGACAAGAGCAACATGACGAAGCACTTCGAGATGTAATCTCCCGCAAGAAGTCACGATGGACCACCAAATTGACCGCTACTTTAAGTATCTCGTTGAAAACGGGGGCTCCGACCTGCACCTCAGTCAGGGGCAACCTCCAAAAATCCGCAAGCATGGAGCTATAAGTGCCATTGAAAACGAAGCAGTGCTCACTGGTGAATCACTCGGCTCGATGATGCGCGAAATCACCACTGAAAAAGCATGGCAACGATATGAGGATAGCGGAGACTTGGATTTTGCTTTTTGCGTCGACGAACTTGGTGTGGGTGTTGCTGAGCAAGGAGGGGGGAAATCAGTGCGTTCCGAGCCAGACATGTTCCCTGATGGCTGGGCGACAGACATGAA
>CALCSP010000287.1 GCA_937893785.1 uncultured Verrucomicrobiales bacterium | reverse complement strand
AAGCCACTGCGGCGAGTACTTATTTCTCGGCGCTCGCTAGACGTCACAAACGGCCCGGCAGATACATCAGCTTCTCACGCCCCTCACCCAGTCCTAGCCCGCTTACACCACCTTCTCCTAGGGCCAAATTCGCACGCCATTGCTGCAAGCCCAACCCCATTTTATGAGCTTCAATGTCCAGGAACGCAACGAACCTCTGCCACCGGTTCGGATTTTGTATCACCGCAAGGGCAAGTACTAGAACAGAGAGGATCGCACTGCCGGCAAATAGCCAGATCCGGCTTCCTGCCACAAAGAGCATTGTGAGAGTTACGCATGTCAGCAGGGCAGCAGTTCCCATATCCGTCTCGATGGAAATCAATGCAACCGGTATAAGCGCAATGCCAAGCGGATAAATAAATCCTGCACGCACTTCACGTATGCGTCCTTCCGAGTTCGCACACCATCCGGCAATCATGAATATCACCGCAAGCTTGGCCATCTCGGATGGTTGTAATCTGGCAAAATCAACGCCGAATTCACCACCACCAACCCAGCGGTAGGACCCATTAGCTGGTTGAGCAAAGGGAGGAATAAAACATAACACCAGCAATGTGCAGGAGAGCCAAAACCAAACCCATCTAGACTGGTTCCAGAAACGGTAATCAACAACAGCAAAAACAATACATGTAATTACCCCAAGCACCAACCATACCAGTTGACGGTGAACATCATGATAAATATCCGCCCGGTCCGCAATAAATACACTAGTACTAAGCAACATCACAATGCCCAGCCCCAGCAACGAGACGACCATCAGGACAAGAATATATGCGCTTTTTTCTCCCATGAGCCTATTCCGGGCAAAAGACCGAGAATGTGACTAAGGAATTCGCAAGGTTTTCCCAATACGCAAAGAACGCGGTGTCACGTCAGGATTAACACCAATCAAATCATTCACGCTGACTCCATATTTGCGTGATATACCATACAGTGTGTCACCCGCCACAACAGTATGTTTCGAAGCAGATGTCACTACGGTTCTATTGGATGGTTCTGTGGTCGTTGCGGGAAGCTCTCGCAACACTCTTGGTCTTACGCTTTTCTTTATATCTGTGGACACCGAGGCTTCAGGTGCAGTCGGTTCAGGAGCATTGACCAGTGGAATAAAACCTTCATCAGTGGATTCATTGTTCGTGGCAGAGGAAGATTCCGGCTGCAGGTTGCTCCCTGCTGGAACATCAGCAATGACACCCGCTGACTTCAGCGGAATGAACCCGCTATTGTTATTATTTCCCTCGCTACCGATGGATCTATTGTCCAGCAATGCTGTCCCTGCAGGGGAATCGTTGGGCACACTCAAAAGCGCCCGAGGAATCCGCAGAATACGTCCTGGCACCAACGGATGCCTCTCATTAATGTTATTGGCGGCAAGAAGCCCCGTTCGGGAAATATTATAAGTATCGGCTATAAAACGAATACTGTCACCGCTCTGTACAATATAACGCATATACCCATCGTCATCTCCAGCATCTGATGCTGGAACAAAGCCAGTCTCTGCAGACTCGCGGACAGCACGTTCATCAAGCACAGCAGGCTTATCCGGATCAACCTGCGCCATGCCTGTTGTGGATGCCACCTGTGATCCTGATGGCTCGGACTTGAACATCTCAAAAGCAAGGATGCCCCCCACCGCAACAACATGCAGGATTAGCACCACCACAAATGCGCGTGAGAGCTTAATATTAGGAACGTCAGTGTTCCAATCTCGAGCATTACCCATACGGGCATTAACTTTCTGTGTTTTGGCATACATGTCCACCCATGCAGGCCTCCTTTTTTTATTTTTTT
>CALCSP010000286.1 GCA_937893785.1 uncultured Verrucomicrobiales bacterium | reverse complement strand
CGACCTGCAATCGGGAGCCGGATCTCCATCCAGCTCCAGGCTTCTGGGAGAGCAGGGCGAACCTTTAGTTTATTTTTAGGAATGGAATATTGAAGGCCAGCAAGTCCCTCGAGATAGAGCAGGATTTTACCGGCGTTAAAATTCGAATACTGATCTCCGAAGAGCGTGCGATCTCTCTTATATGCTTCCGGCGCCACAGGCATTTCCCACTCTGCGTGATAATTGTAGTTCTCAAGATGATTGAGGGTGAGTTCCGTGGCTTCTTTAACTAGACGCTGTCGGAACATGCCATCGAGTGTGAAATAGGCTGTGTCAGGGGTGTAACCAAAGGAATAGTCGACCGGTTTATTAAATTTTTTCATGGCAATCTTTGACATAGCCAGTGGAAAGAAATCGCCATAGAATCCGTTTTCACGATTCAGTGCCCAGGAATGGACCATAGCCTTGGCATATTCATTTGGGAAATAAGGAGAACGCATAGCCCAGAATCCATTGGTCATGATCATACCGTTATCCGGAGCTGCAAAATATCCGGATACTCCGTTCATTTCCCAGCGCTGGTCAAACATATTCCTGATGTGGACAGGATCCCTCCGCAAGAGTTCTTTCCAGTGATCGACATCCTTTTCATGACCGGTAAGAGTTGCCATTTTTTCAAGTTTTTCAGCGACTTCAAATTCGTTCATAGCAAAACCGCCAATGCGTTTTTGGTATAGTTTCGCAAAGTGATTTTCGTAACATTTCTTTAGAAATCCTACGTCCCCTGTGTGCTCGTAGATCTGCCATGCGCCAAGTACATGTTCTGCTATTTCAGCTCCGTATGCTCCGCTGTGCCATGTGGTTCCCTTGTTGTCGGAAAGTAAGCGCAAGCCCCCGGGAAGTTCCTTATACCGATCGTTCTGAGTTAGGTGCTTCCAGGTAAGGACATTTCCGTAAGCATATTTTTTCTTGTCGGCAGTCCAGGCGCCAACCTTAATTTGGAATGCGGCATCATACCGGTGCATTCCTAGAAAATTGTTAACGGCTGTCTGAGTATGGTTTTCCATTTCCCAGCCTTTGCCGACATTGATGTAATACATCAGGTAGAGTGACCATAGGTAATAGTAGATATCTTCGAATTTCTTATCGGGACATCTGAGCCATGGAATTTCTTCGTTGAGTTGTCTATTTAACTCAGTGGTTTTTGATCTCAGTAATGCATGGCCATTATTGATAATATCTCTCGCAGCACTGACGGCGTTCTGCTGGTCGTCATGCATTGCCCAGGACACAGTGGTTTTTGATTCATCGCAGGGAATTGAAAAGGAGTAGTGCTGAATTCCTTTTTCATCTTGCCTGGTTACCAAAGATTGGGAGATGTTTCGAGATGCGCTAAGCGCGGTGGTCATGCCGTTATAAACACATGCACCAATGCGTTCAGGGCCATCAGGGTCAGGTTTAGATTTTACCGTGCCGGCTTCCGAGATCACCAGGCAATTTTGCGCTTTATCGAGTTCAATGGTGGCAGATGAGGTAACGCTATTTCGGTGGTAGAAGCTGTGGCCGTAAAACTCAAGCATGACCGGTCTTGAGGAGCTGATGATCGAGGCAGCCGCGTCATTTTCTGCAATGAATTTCTCCTCCCGTATCTTTATCCCTCCAACGTCATATTCACAGATCATTTTGTCCGGACGCCAGTACATTCTTTTTGGCTTTGGGTGCCTGTATTTCTTTCCGTCGACAATGACACTCCCATAGAGCACTCTGGTGTCCTTGTAGAACTCCCAGCCGTAATAGTCATTGCCGGTTCCGGTATGTTCCGTTCCGCTCAGTTCACTCTCCAATAATCCGACGCCACGACTTCGCAGGTCATGATGAAAGGGATGCGTCAGACCAATTGTTTCATCCTCAATTGGTTTCCAGCTGGCATGAAAGCCACCTATATAATAACTGATATTACCGGCTAGAAACCCATGTTTTCTTCCCTGTATTTCCTGTTTAAGGCGTTGACAGTAGTCGGTGAATGGTGGCTTCTCACTTGCAACGATTGCAGTGAATGGAAACCAACAAAGGGTCATGATTGCCGCTATGTGACGACTGTGTCTTAATGCTATTCTGAAACTTTCCATTTTATTTTTCAGATTTCAATATTCGCTCCTAATTTGCATGGGGATGTTGGCTTATTTCGCTACACCCGATGCTGCTTTCAAGTCGTGCATTGATGTAAGGAGGCAGAGGGGTGTCATATTTTTCCTAACTGACTGGATGTTTTTTTTATTCATCCATGCATAGTTGTCATGGTCGAAAATCCCGAATCAGATTGTGATGATGAGAGCAATAAACATAATAGCACTGATGGCAATATGCTTGATGTCTCGTGTGGATTCATTGGCGGGTATTTTGGACGATGTGCAGGGATTATCAAATACTGCCCGATTGTCGTTGGTTGCCCATTATGACGGTCGTGTTGGTGTTTCTACTAACGGTAATGTGGTAGAATCATGGGTTCCCATGGATGGTAACGGCAATTTTTTGCCTAACATGGTTGCTCAATCCATGCAGCGGGGTAGTGGTGCTGCTGATCTGATAACTTACGATGGCAGCAGTCGTTTGATATTCGATGACACCGGTATTATTGCCGATGGACGTTATCTTGGTGGTGAGTTGGTCAATTCCGAAACCCGCAACTTTACCATATTCTGGCTTGGGCATTATAAGAACAATGCCCCGTTTGCCTCATTAGGAACCTATGCTTATAACGTAGGGCCAAATAGTATTTCGCATCAGCGAGATGATGGTGCTGGCGGCTTTCGTGTTGAGATGTATAACGGCACGACCTATCACGGTGATGATATCACTGCTTTCGATGGAATAGATACGGTATGGAGCACTGTTATTACCGCTACCACTCACGATGCTTATGCCAACGGTGTGAACCTAAATGTAGGAGGTAACCCGGTGAACAGTATTAGTTCAAATGCGGGCATTGTTATCGGAGCATGGAGTAATGGTGGTTATGATCTCGTGGGCGAGATTCGTCAGATGATCATTTTTGAATCGGCTCTTAATGACGAGGATCGTAAGCTCATCGAGGCTTATCTTTCAGACTTAGGAGGGGTGCCACCCACACCCGATCCGATCACCATTTCACCGCCTGAACTCGCTGTTCAAAATGGCATCGCTCAAATCAAGTGGAATGCTGATGCTCACCTTCTATTTTCTAGTGACCTTGTTGAATGGTCCATCGAGCCAGAGGCTGCTTCACCGATTACATGGGAAATGAAGCGGGATAAAGAATTCTTCCGGTTGGCAAAGGAGTTTACCAAGGTTCCGCGAGGCGTGGTATTGCGGACACGGTTTGCCTCAGATACCTACCGGGAGATCGAGTATCACGTTGATACAGGTGACTTGTTTTTCTATGGGGAACAAGCCCACGGTCTTGATTATTATGGTGGGGCTAATGATTTTTGGTGGTGCACTCTTAATTCTGCAAGCCGTGGAT
>CALCSP010000285.1 GCA_937893785.1 uncultured Verrucomicrobiales bacterium | reverse complement strand
TTATTTTTTTTTGTTTCCCTTTACGATTGAGTCCTTAAGGGTCTTTGTGCGCGCATCAATACGACCTACTTTGCGGCTGACAGAAATAAGCTTGCGTTGAAGGGATGCGATTTTGTTCAAACTCGTGTCGATTAGGGAGGATATTCCTAACAGTTGTCCCAGCCCCTGTTCTTCGCCAGCAATCTCCTTTCTCATGTAATCATTGATGATGGCAGTCCGGTAATACAGATGCTTGGATTTTGCGGCAACCAGCGAATTCGCCTGGCTTCCGTCGGTGATATTGTCACGAATGTGCCAGTTGGCAAGCGGCTCGGGAAGAACATCGATATTACTCTCTAACAGAAAGCGGAGATTGAAGTCCCAGTCATCAAGAACAGGCAGGTCTTCCCGATAGCCTCCGATCTTTTCGAATATATCCTTACGGTAAAGGAATGCGTTTACGGTAAAACGGTTATTCGTGGCAACTGAGGCGATGTCGAGGGATTCAAGTGTCGGATTGAGGTGCTTTGTCCTTTCCGTAATCCATTCTCCCTCCTTTTCTTCACGTTCATAGACCCTGTTGGTTTGAGCGGCGATTCCCCCGATGAGAGGGTCGACAGGGTCATTGAGCCGTTCAACAGCTTTCTGCAGGAATTCCGGATGCCACGTGTCATCGTCATCGAGAAGAACGATATAATCGGCAGAACTAGCTCTTACGCCGATGTTTGACATTGCACCCATCAGCAGGTGTTCAGGGGCGGTAATGCGTTGTGCACGGAATGCTTCGCTCTCTAAGAATGTAGTTACCTCGGCGCTTGGAGATTGCTGCCCTGCATCGACAAGCACCCATTCCCAGTCGGTGAATGTTTGTTCGCGTATACTGCGCAGTGTGCGTTCAAGCAGGGCTGGACGGTTTTTTGTGCGCGTGATAATGGAGATCTTAGGCACTTGCATAATATCGAATCAAAGCTCGTGGGGATCAATCTTCTTCTATTACTTCAATGAGTGACTCAGTGAGCCGTTGCCTGCTGGATGTAAAGATGGTGTTCAAGTGCTTATTTTCCTGCTGAAGCTCCTTGAGTAAACTGTCTGATTGCAATAACAAACGGTCAAAGGATTGCGAGAGTAGTATAGGGCTTTCCAGGTTGAGTTCGATAGCCTGATCAGGGCAGCCATATAGCTTGAATAGGCCGGAGAGCTTTTGCTTGTAATAGGCATTTTGATAAATGCCCAGTGTTGGTGTTGCTGAGCTTAACGCAAAGAGCAGAAAATGGTACGATATGCCAAGAGCCAGATCGGTATGCCCTATCAGGCGGCGGGTTTGCTCTGCATCCCAATTTTTATCAACCAGCTGGGCTCGGTTTTTTTCTACCATTTGCCCGATAATTGCCTCCGCGGTTTTATGGTCGCTGTCCTGCGAATCAAGACTAATGGGAACGAACATAAAATGCAGGTCGTTCTTTTTGCCGATGTCATCTAGAAAACTAGCCATATACCGGGTATCTAGCTTTGGATACTTAGATCCATAGCTTGAAGAGTCTCGCAAATTGATTCCAACAACTTTTCTTTCTTGGGGTATGGATTGAAATTCGGTGTTAACTGCGGCTAGTGGATCCGGGCTTTTAAAGAGTAACGCGTCATCTCCGGTGGTAATGATGTGCTCGTGGTCAATACCGAGTGCCTTAAGGATCTTAGCTGACTCATTGCCATCACGTACCCCGATAAGCTTGCACGCTCCAAACATCCTGCGGGCAACACTTTCATCAAGTCGATTGGTGAAAGGAGGGCCTATGCCCTGACTGGACATGAAGGTTGGTTTTCCAGAGAGAAACGCAGCAAGTATGGTGAACGCCTTGGGATAAAGCCAATCGTGCCACCAAAGGCTATTCATGGATCCGCTGCCCGGAATGATAATTGCACTGGCTGAGTCCAGAGCAGAAAAGAATCCAGTGATGCACTCTCGGTTTTCTTCCGTGATTATTTTGTTTCTCACAAATTGGCAACCAAGTTTAATAGCATTCCTGCGCTGAGCAGTACTTGTGGGTGTTTCACGAGTCCATTGT
>CALCSP010000284.1 GCA_937893785.1 uncultured Verrucomicrobiales bacterium | reverse complement strand
GTATTTGGTACCACCACAGGCCACTACACCTATACGTATTTTGACCCGATGTATCGGCTCATCCTCTTGCGGGGCATCGCTTGGTGCCTGCAAGAAGACCCGGCGCCCTTTATGCCACTGGTTTTCCAAGGCATTACCAATGAAGATGGGCTTGTCGGCACCACCGATAAGATGATGAACTACAGGAACCGCAGAAAATAAAATAAACAAATTAACCTGACTGATTGGAACCCATGAAAACCCTTACACTTCTTTTACCGAGTTTCGTCTTTCTGATTTCTTGTCAGTCGACCACAACCCAGATTCCTGTCTTGAACACCAAGGGAGATGTCTACAAGACCGAGGGAGCAAATGACCCGTTGATCTATGACAGCACCATCGGCCCCAAAAAAGCCATCATGCTTTACGCTGACTTCTCAGATGCCGAAATGAAGATCAATACCAAAGAACGAGCAAAGGGTGTCCTGGGGAATGGCAAATTTCAGGAACTTTTTCGTAAACAGTCTTATGGAAAAATGACTTTAGAGGTCAAGCATGTGCATGGCTGGAGGCGCTTGTCCAAGTCGGCAAAAGAATACAGCAGCAAGACGACCGAATCACACCGTGAACTTTTTGTGGAGATATTTGACCTCTATCCGAAAGTCGATTTTCTGGCTTACGACTACATCATGGTCAATATGCCGCGGATCGGGAACACCGCTTTCGGGGAACGGGATGATCTCGCGATTCCTTACAAAGGGAAAAAAATCAATGTAGCGCTGAATATCTCAAGCAACAGTCCCTATGTGCTCGCCCATGAAACCGCACATCTGATGGGGCTTCCTGACCTGTATACGTATGGGGGTGTTAAGGGCCCAAAAAATCCTGCGGGACCCTGGGATATTATGTCTTCGGCTGGCCGGGCGAGCGGTTTTTTGGGTTGGCATCGCCACAAGTTTAAGTGGCTCGACGCCAACAGAAAAACCTATATCACATCGGGAACCCATCGGTTTAAACTAACACCATTGAATGCCTCGTCCGGAGTTTCGATGATCACTATACCCACAGATGACCCTGTCAAACCCAGCAAGGTCTTTGTCGTTGAGATTTCACAACCCATCCAGAAACAAGAGAAGGATGAAAATAGCGCTGGCGTGCTTGTCTACAGTGTCGATGCCACGTTGGCTACGGGACAGAATCCGGTCATTGTTTACCCTAAAACAGATTTAATGAAGGCTCCTTTCCATCCGGGCGACATCTTTAATCATAAGGACGCTCCCATGAGGATGAAGGTGCTGAAACAAAACGGGGATGATTCCTTCCTCATTGAAGTGACAGTCAATTAGCAGGTACCTGCTTTTAGGTTGCCTTTCGAAGCCTATCGTTCAACATCATCACACAGATGAAATACATTATTCCTTTTTTCGTTTTCCTGCTAAGTGCAGCCGCCATATCCGCAGAAGATACCCGTTGTTATGAGTTGCGCATTTACACCGCTAACGAAGGCAAGCTTGAGGCGCTGAATACTCGTTTCCGGGACCATACCTGCAAGCTTTTTGAAAAACACGGGCTGACCAACATGGGCTACTGGGTGCCGGCTGATAAATCCGATAATCGGTTGTTCTACGTGATCAGCTCACCCAACCGTGCCGCTCACGGCAAGTCATGGAAAGCGTTTCTCAATGATCCTGACTGGAAAAAGGCCTTTGCCAATTCCACAAAGGACGGCCGGCTCGTGGCAAAGATTGAAAGCACCTTCATGAGTGCGACAGATTATTCGCCCATAGTAAAATCCGTTATAACCAAGGATATTCGTATGTTTGAGCTGCGAACCTACCACACGGCGCCTGGCCGGTTGAAGAATCTGCATGCGCGTTTTCGCGACCACACCTGCGACCTCTTCGAAAGCCATGGCATGACCAATATCGCCTACTGGACACCCATGGATGAAAACAAGGGTAAATCAAACACTCTAATTTATATTATTTCCCACTATGAGAAGCCGGTCTTAAGTGGCACGGCTCAGGCTCAAAAGAACTGGAAAGGCTTTATCGGAGACCCTGACTGGAAAAAG
>CALCSP010000283.1 GCA_937893785.1 uncultured Verrucomicrobiales bacterium | reverse complement strand
CCTGCAACTTGAGCTGCCTCTGCCGGCGACAAAATACGGCGTCCTCTACCGCGCTGACGGTCTCACAGGGACAGGCCGCCCGATCGCTATGGCCCGTTCCGAAGATGGCAAGGCAGTCCTGACAGATCCCGCACCGATTCCTGCCAATGGATTCTTAAAAGTTTATGTCCACAATACCGCAACCCCTGCGGATACCGATGGAGACGGCATTAATGACCTTGTTGAGCTGACCTCACCATCCTCTCGCAACCCACTCAATCCGGCACCAACCATTCCTTCTGTTGACGGAACTGTTCAGGTTCCTGGAAGTGATACCTATCAGTCACTTGCTCACCGCGATAACTTCCCGGGGGCTGCCAATATTCAGGAAGTGAAGTTCCTGATATATGACATCCATACTGATTCCCCCGACCTCTATTTCGTAAATAGCAACCGTTATCAATATCACTTCTCCTTCACTCGGGACGCAGTTCAGCGCTACAGCAACCTTTCTCTTTTTAACGCCCATACCTACTTCACCAACACAAACAGGCGCAACGTAGCCGGCAGCATTGTCTATCACCCCAACTATGTATCTGCTGATGGAAGACCTGGCCTTTACACGATGGAGTTCTGGCCGGCAGACCCCGTGGCATTCCGTTTCGTCAACACCTCCTACGAGATGATTGCCGCGTCCATGCCATTTACTGACGGTCGCCTCGCCTATCACCCTGCGAGTGAAACCCAACGTGGCATCTACGAATCTGAGCAAAGTCAATACGACCCGTCACACATCTCGGTCATCGACACCGATAAACTCTTTGGCAACACCGTCTACACTGCCCTTAATCCCGGCGAGTGCTACGGAACACTGAAGCTGGTTACGGGTAATGAAACGGTCTCTACACGGGATATTGTTATCTTTCAGACAATTCCCAATGAACTGACCCATGTTGCGGGGATCATCACTGAGTCACCTCAAACTCCACTCTCCCATGTAAACCTCAAGGCAAGACAGAATAATACCCCCAACGCCTATCTGGAAGACGCTTCCATCCACCCGGATCTAGCCCCTTTCATTGGGCAGGATATCTATCTTGAGATCGGACCGGACGGGTTTGAAGTCCGACCGGCTAGCCAGGAGGAAATCGATGCCTACTTTGACTCGATCCGTCCTGCAGAGACCCAGTTTCCCATACGCGACCTTACTGAAACGGCAATCAGCCCCCTCTCACAAGTCCGCTTTGCCGATGCCCCCGGCTTCGGTTCGAAAGCTTCCAACCTTGGACAGTTACGCGTCATTCTTCCTGCACTGGCACCGGACGGGTTCGCAGTTCCCTTCCACTTCTACGATGCTTTCATGCAGCACAACGGCTTTTATGCCGAGGCGCAAGCCATGTATTCCGACCCGCTTTTCCAAACGTTTCCCAGTGTACGCAACCGGCGCCTTAAGGATTTCCGCAACCGAATCAAGGACGACGGAATTCTTCCCGGGTGGATGCTTGACGCTTTGGCTGAAATGCAAGCATCATTTCCGGACGGCACTCCCATTCGGGCACGGTCCAGCACCAATAATGAAGACCTTGAAGGATTCAACGGTGCGGGACTCTATGAGTCCTATACCCATCATCCGGATGAAGGGCATTTTGCCAAAACCGCCAAGCAGGTCTGGGCCGGCCTATGGACCTACCGCGCGTTTGAGGAGCGTGAATTCTGGCGCATCGACCATCTTACTGCGGCCATGGGCATCCTGGTTCATCCCAACTATGACAGCGAACTCTCCAATGGTGTGGGAGTTACCAAGAACATCTACATCCCCGGCCCAGGCTGGGACGGACACTATGTCAACGCTCAGGTCGGCGAGAACCTCATCACCAACCCAGAACCGGGATCAATTCCTGAAAACTATATCATTGCCAACCTCAGCTTCGGCTCCGACTACGAGATTCAGTATATCCGGCGTTCCAACATGGTGCCCGAGGGAGAGACCGTGCTCAGTCGTGATCAGGCCATGGAATTAAAGGATTACATGGATGTCATTCACAGTCACTTCAAGGGGCTGTATCGCGGCAACTCCACATTTGCCATGGAGATTGAGTTCAAGGTGACTGCACAAGGCGTCTTTGCCATCAAGCAGGCAAGGCCGTGGGTTGACTGAGAAGACAAAGAATAGAAATTCTTCCGTGTATTAGCGGGCTTCCCGTGTTTGTTTATTTTTGGATATGAGTCACACCACCATCAAAGATGCCCTCGCCGGAAACGGCGCCAATGAGACCATCCTCATCCGGGGATGGGTGCGCACCAGGCGCGACTCAAAAGACTTCTCATTCTTGGCCATCAATGATGGCTCCTGCCTTGCCAATATTCAGGCGATTGTCGATCAGGGCATCCCTGGTAGTGATAATATCCAGCAGGCAACAACCGGTGCATCGATTGAGATCACTGGCAAGTTGGTAGAGTCGCCCGGAAAGGGACAGGCTTGGGAGGTGACCGCAGAGTCGATGACCTTGGTCGGAACCGCAGATGAAAGCTACCCACTACAGAAAAAGGGACACAGCCCGGAGTTCTTGCGCGAGATTGCCCACCTGCGTCCCCGTTCCAACCTCTTCGGTTGTGTGTTCCGCACCCGCTCGCGTCTGGCGTATGCCATTCATCAGTTCTTCCAGGAGCGCGGCTTTTACTATATCCATACCCCGATCATCACCGCCAGTGACTGTGAAGGGGCCGGTGAGATGTTCCGTGTCACGACACTGGACGGAAAGGCCATGGAGGCAGACCCGGAAGGCAAAACGGACTTCTTCGGTAAACCCACCCACCTGACGGTCAGTGGCCAACTTGAGGGCGAGACATTCGCCTGCGCCTTATCAAATATCT
>CALCSP010000282.1 GCA_937893785.1 uncultured Verrucomicrobiales bacterium | reverse complement strand
GAGGAGTTTGCAGGCATCTCCTTCGCGTACTAATACACTCGTTGTGTTGCCGCCGGATTGCGTTCGGCCATAGGAGATATCTTCAAGTTGTCGAGGGTAGTTCGTGAATCCTGAGATAAAGGTTTGCCCATCAGGGTCAGTCAGAGCAAGATAACCGCCTGACTCGTTGGAAAGGCGGAAATTGGTGTGCAGTTCACCAACCTTACGGTTTTTATCGGATGCGAAGACAATCAGGTAACCGCCTGCCGGCAAGGTGATTTCGGGGAACTTCCATTTATCCGGCTCTTCAGGGTCGTCAGTAAGGCAGTAACCATTGAGATCAATGGCAGTTAATTCCGGGTTGTGTATCTCGATCCAGTCCGATGATTGCGCGTCTTCATCGTAGATGACCGAGGAGTTGGCGCTCATAAATTCGGTAATCAGTGGTGCTGCCTGTGAAATTACCGATATGGAGAGCAGAAAGCAAAGTGACAAAAGGGGCAGATGCCTTTGCAAGGATGGCATGGCGAAAGGGGGTAAAGACAAGGTGATCCGGATAGATCCGGGGTGAGGGAATGTTCATACTTAGCTTAAACCCGCTGGCCCAAACTGGAAGTATTTATTTTTTTCTTTTGGGAGTCCAAGACGGGTCAATCATCTCGGCGTTTTCACTATCCCATAGCTTACTTAGCTCAGCAGTTTGTGATGGCATTTGATTTGCGAGATTGGTATTTTCTCCCATATCATTTTTTAGGTTAAACAGGCTCCATGGTTTGTTTCGATAACGCAGGATTTTCCATTCTCCTTTGCGCAAGGCATGCCGATCTCCGATTCGCCAGAATAGATATTGGTGGGGTTCCTTGTCTGTTTTTTCGGTGAGGAAGGGCAGGATATTTACCCCGTCCATTTTCTTTTTTGGTAGCTTTGCCCCGGCAGCTGAACAGGCTGTAGGAAACAGGTCTAGTGTGCTGATCGGCTTGCTGTATGTCATTGAGGCAGGGATGACATCAGGCCAGCTCATCAGGAAGGGAACTCGCAAGCCGCCTTCATAAACCTGTCCTTTTTCGCCACGGAGCGGGGCATTGCTGGATGTGAGTTCACGTGTTGGCCCACCGTTGTCGGCGAAGAAGAAAACGAGAGTGTTTTTCTGAAGTGATAAATCTTTGAGTTTTTGCATTACCTTCCCAACCGAGTCGTCCATGTTGGCTAGCATGGCTGCAAAAATACGACGGTGAATATCCTCGATGTGTGCAAATTTTGCCATGTAGCGGTCAGCGCCCTGTAGAGGACTGTGCACGGCATTATAGGAAAGATAGAGAAAGAAGGGGCGGTCGTGGTTATGATCTATAAAATTCACTGCTTCCCGGGTCAGTGCATCGGTAAGGTATTGGTTTTCCTCAATGGGTTGTCCTGAGCGCAGTATAGGGTTGTTTGCGTCATAATCAGGTTCATTATATCCCATATGTGCGGTGTAGATTGTTTTACCATCTCTTGAAGTCCAGCGTCCCTTTTGAGTACCGTCGGGCAAGGTGCGTCGTCGGAGCATCGTCGTGACTCCACGGTAAGGGGGGGGGACAAAGTAGCGCCCCTCGTGGAGGAATCCAAAAAAGGTATCAAAGCCGCGCCTTTGAGGATGATATTTTGCAGTGCCCCCAAGGTGCCACTTCCCGATAAGTGCTGTGGTGTAACCGGCATCGGTTAGTTGGTCGCCTAGGGTGCGTTCGCTGACGGGAAGGCCGGCATCGGGGTCTTCGTTATGGGCTCCCGTTGGGTTGAATTCGTATCCAAATCGCGTCTGATAGCGCCCCGTCATGTAACCTGCTCGAGACGCGCTACAAAAGGGGGCAGTGACATAGGCATCCGTAAATCGTGCGCCACTTCGTGCGATTGAATCAATATGGGGGGTGGGGATATCGGTATTGCCCTGGCACCCTAGCTCCGCATAGCCAAGGTCATCGGCAACGAGCACTACAATGTTTGGGCGGGCATCAAGAAAAGCGCCGGAACTTACCAGCAATATTAGGATAAGTAGAATCCTGAGCGGAGAGAGAGCGGGCATTGCTGCAGCAAGTTAAGGGGTAGATGGATGTTTTCCGATCGTTTTCGCTGGGAGGGATTTTCAGATTTCCGGAACCGGGTCACTGGGCTTTACGGGGTTTCCTTCCCAGGTAACTGCGCCCGTTTTTTTATCATAGGTCAGGATGCGGGCGCGACTTCCTGGGGCAGGTTTACGGTTGTTTGCTGGAATCCATTTGCGGTGCTCCTCGATGATAGACCTGTATTCGGGGTTGCTGGCAAGGTTATGCCATTCGTTAGGATCTTCCACCATGTTGTAGAGTTCTTCGCTACCGTCTGCGTAGCGGATATAACGCCATTTTTCCGAACGCACACCGTTGTTGTCGTGGTTATGACAAGTGATGGCAGGACGCTTGCGTTTGGCGTTTGCATCTTTTAGTTGCGGCATGAGGCTAATCCCTTCCAGTTCCTTTTTGAAAGGTAACCCGCAGAGCTCATTAATGGACGGGTAGATATCAAGCAACTCGGCTGGTTGATTACAGCGCCCTTTTTCGATTCCTGGACCCGCAAAAATCAGTGGCACGCGCGTGCCGTCATCCCACAGGGTGTTTTTTCCTGTGATCGCTTTTTCACCGATGTGCCAACCATGATCGGACCAGAGGACAACAATGGTGTTGTCGGCAAATCCGTTGCGTTCAAGAGCTTCGAGCACACGACCAACCTGCTCATCGACAAAACTTGTGCATGCCAGGTATGAGCGTGTCAGGTTTTTCCATTCTTTATTCTGCTCAAGGAATTTCAGCCTAACTTCCGGCAGACTCCAGTGTAAATACCAAGAAAACCTTGGGGTGTCCTTGCGATCATCTCGCTTTATCTCGGGGAGCTTCAGGGTTTGTTCGGGATAGAGGTCAAACCATTTCTGGGTGGCAAAGCATGGGACATGGGGTAGGAAAAATCCGACAGAGAGGAAAAAAGGTCCCTCAGGTTTTGCATCGAGTTGTTCAACGGCCCAGCTTGCGATCTTGTAGTCGCCCTTGTCCTCGTCATTGTGAGGAAAGGTTCCCCAGTCAACCAGCTTATGAGGTCGAGGCGTGTTTTTTACTAGGCGTTGCTTTGGGAATGGAGCACCAGTGGCACCCGGACCCACAACATCAAATTCCTTGTCCCTTTTCGGGTTCCGGCCGTATCTGCCATGATAAATTTTTCCTGTGGAGAGTGTCTTGTAACCGTGAGACTTAAGGTATTGGGGAAGGGTAACTAGATTGTTTAACTCCGGCACGTCGCGGAACCATGGTGCGAGACCGTAGATTCCGGTTGTGGTTGGACGCAGCCCGGTCATCAGGCTGGTGCGCGAAGGATTGCAAAGTGGTGACTGGCAATGGGCATTGAGGAAAACCGTCCCACGCTCAGCAAGTTTGTCGATATGCGGTGTTTTGACCTGCGGGTGGCCGTTCAGGCAACCGATCCAGTCATTTTGGTCATCGATTGCGATGAAGAGGATATTCGGCTTTTCATTAGCCTGTGTGATTGAAATCACAAGCGTGGTAAATAGGATGGTCTGCAGTAGGACTTTCATTTTGATGAATTGATGATCTTCATTACGCCTTTTTATAGGCTGCTGCTACTATTAGATGTGTAAAATATTTGATTGCAGCTTTCATTATTACAGGCTGGGATAAATATGGATTACGTGATGGGAGAAGATAATATGGATACCAATTCAGATGGTGATCATGTCGTTGTGGTTGGTGGTGGTGTGGTAGGTCTTTGTGTTGCTTATTATGCTTTGCGATCCGGCAAGCAGGTGACGGTCCTTGAGCGTGAGCCTGAGGCAGGCGACAATTGCTCGGCGGAAAATGCCGGAATGGTTGTGCCAAGCCATTTCGTGCCACTAGCGGCACCTGGCATGATTGCTCTGGGTTTACGCTGGATGCTTAATCCGGAGAGTCCCTTTTCCTTTAGTATTCGCCCTGCACTTATTCGCTGGGCATATTTGTTCTGGCGGCATGCCAACAAGTCTCACGTTGATGCATGCCGAAGCCTGTTGTGTGAACTTAATCTGAGAAGCCGAGAGTTGTTTGTTGAATTGTCCACTGAGTTTGACTACGGGCTCGTTAAGCGTGGGTTGTTGATGCTCTGTGAAAAAACGCAAACCCTAGAAAGTGAGGCGACGCTGGCTGCAAAAGCAAAAGAACTTGGAATGGAAGTTGAGGTTTGCAGTGCACGAAGGCTTAAGGAAATTGACCCTGACGTAGACATGGCAGTTGCCGGCGGGGTCTGGTTTAAGGAGGACTGCCATTTGAGTCCTCATGCCTTTTTATCTGGTTTGCGTGAACAAATTTCAGAACGGGGTGGGCAATTTATTTATGATGCCGATGTGAAAGGCTTTTGCACTGAAGCCGGAAAGGTGAGGGCAGTGCGTGTATCTTCGGGCCCCTGCAACAATGATGAGGTTGATGCCGAACAAGTCGTCATCGCGGGCGGGGCATGGTCACCGGACCTAGCGCGTGAACTTGGCCTCAGTTTGCCGATGGCATCAGGTAAAGGGTATTCCATGACATTGGAGGATCCGGTGCAATTACCCCGGGTGTGTTCTATCCTAACGGAGGCTCGGGTGGCAGTTACGCCTATTGGGGATACCTTGAGGTTTGCAGGCACCATGGAGATTGGTGGCAGAAATCTTGCTGTTAACGAGCGCAGGATCAGGGGAATTTGCAGATCGGTTTCGCGATGTTTTCCGAAGTTTCAAATGCAGCATTTTGACGGGGTGAACCGCTGGGCGGGATTGCGACCATGTGCCCCAGACGGGCTTCCATATATTGGCCCGGTTGGGCCCGTTGCGAGTAATGCATTTATAGTGACAGGCCATGCAATGATGGGCCTGAGTCTTGCTCCGGTGACTGGTCACTTGGTTGCGCAACTGTTGGGTGGCGGGTTACCGGATATTGACATCGCCAAGCTGGCACCTGTCCGGTTTTGAGTTAGGCTTTATCGCATGTCCGAAAAGTTGCAGCGTATCAGTGTCATTGATTCCCACACCGAGGGGGAACCAACCCGGGTGGTTATGGATGGTGTTCCGGATATCGGCGGAGGTACGATGAGGGAGCGCTTGTCGGGGTTTGTAGAGAACGCTGATTTTTTGCGTGCAGCCTTGCTTGGCGAACCCCGTGGATTTGAAGCGATGGTTGGCGCTTTACTCTGCGATTCTGAATTAGAAGAGTGTGAGTGTGGTGTGATTTTCTTCAATAATGCAGGGCTACTAAACCATTGTCTTCATGGAACCATAGGATTGGTAAAAACTCTTGAATTTATCGGTCAAATAACAGCTGGTGAGCATCGCATTGAAACGCCGGTAGGCATTGTGACTGCCACATTGAACCCTGAGGGATCAGTCACGGTCGCCAATGTGCCCAGTTATCGGTATCGTAAGTCTGTGGCAGTCGAGGTTTCCGGCTGGGGCGAGATCATGGGGGATATTGCTTGGGGGGGCAACTGGTTCTTCCTTATCGACGGTTTTGGTCCGGAGTTATCGTATGATAATATTTCTATTTTGTCGGACTTTACCCTTGCCGTGATGGATGCACTTTCGTCGGCAGGAATTACCGGGGAGAATGGAGACAGAATTGATCACGTTGAGGTCTTTGGTCCGCCGCCAGATGATCAGAGCGATTCCCGTAATTTTGTGATGTGTCCAGGTGGTCAATACGATCGTTCTCCGTGTGGCACGGGAACGAGCGCAAAGCTGGCCTGTCTTTATGATGCCGGTAAACTCAAGCCAGGGAGTATCTGGCGACAGAGCAGTATCCTGAAGACGGTTTTCAGTGGGCGTATTGAACCGCTTGAGGGTAACCGCGTGATTCCAATTGTGACCGGTAGAGCGTGGGTGAACAGCCAATCGGTTATGATCATAGACCAAGACGATCCGTTTGCTTTTGGGATTGCCCGCTAGCCATTAAGCTTAGCTTGGCCGAGTCCGGCGGGTAAAGGCAGCAACGGCGATCAGCATTAAAAGTAGCGTGGACGAAGGTTCGGGAACTGCCTGTATTTGGTCCAGTAGAAGAGAAGCGTTGATGGCCTCGCCACGGATCAGGCTGCCTGCACTCAAAAAGCCGCCCCCGGAATAAATTTCCATTCGTGTAACGTTGCTCATGGTGTCGGCAAATACGCCGTTTCCCTGCCCGACATGTGTCAGGTCGCCGGGCAAGAGACTGAAAGTTAACAACCGCCACTGTGGATCGAGCGGATCATTATTGACAAGCGGTACGGCATCTGTTGTGAACCAGCCGCCTGTTCCATTGAAGGCGAGGCGCAGGTTAATCGTTTCCGGTCCAAAGGTCCCGGCTTCAAGGCGGATAGCAGTGATGCCGCCTCCGATATAGTCACCTGTCCACTGCAGGTCGTTATACATGGCCATTCTGCTCCCGGGACCACCACCTCCGGATGAATCATTTTGTAGAAATGGATTGTTGTCGTTGCCGATGCCAGTGGCAACTGGTGGGTTGGGTGAAGGGTTTCCTTCTATCCATCCGGCAGTTCCATTGCTGAAATCATCTACCTGAAACAGGGTGACTGCAGGGGCTGTGCCGGTTAAGAGAAGAATGAGCGTAATGCAGCGGGCAACCGCATGGATTTTCATGTTCCTAATATAGCATACTTTGATAGGGCAGAACCAATTAAGGTTTTCAAAGAGTCGTCCATTCACTGCGTTTCCGGGTAAACCACATGAGGCAGAGCAATTTGTGGAGCTTTCAGGACTATCTCCTTAAGATCTGCAGGGCTTGTTTTGACTAGGGGGCACTTAGATGGTCATATGGTATGGTGAAGTCCTATTGCTTAACCAAATCCAACAAGATGATGAACTTTCGATCGCTCCTGCCTGTATTGGCCTTTTTATGTTTGTGGTTCTACCCTGATTTGTTGAGAGGGAATCAAACTGCTGATGAAAATCCAGTGGGAGGCAACCAGCGAGCTTCGGTTGATTTACCTGATGGGCAAAGTCTGGATATTTCGGAAAAGCATCTCAGTTTGCTTCTCCAGCCGCTTACCAAGGACGAACTCATGTCTGAAGCGCGGGCCTGGCAGGACATCGTAAAAGCCAAGGTCACGCAGATTTCGACATTGACGATAAAGGCTGGCTCCACTCCGGAATTAAAAAAGCTTAGGGAGGAAAAGGCTTCTGCGCTCACCCGTTTTCAGTTGGTCATTGCCGAACTTGAGTCAAAAGGGGGGGATGTTGCTGAGTTTGTTGACTACGCCAATGCAGTGAGTGGGGCCCAGGTTGATGTAACCGATGCGGGAGCAACTTGGGAGGCTTTTACCGGTTGGCTGGTTGCCAAGGACGGGGGAGTAAAATGGGGATTACAGATACTGAAATTTTTGGGCATCGTCTTTATCTTCTGGATCATTGCCCGTTTTGTACGTCGTGTCGTTGCGCGAGCTACGGAACTTAGTGACCGGTTCTCGGAGCTGCTGGAGCAGTTCATGGTAACGATTTCATTCCGGGCGGTGATGTGTATTGGTCTTCTAGTAGCCCTAGGCACGGTCGGTGTGAACGTTGGAGCGTTACTTGCCGTAATTGGCGGCGCATCATTTATTATCGGCTTTGCCTTGCAGGATACACTTGGCAATTTTGCTTCCGGCGTCATGTTGCTTATTTACAGGCCCTTTGATGTTGGAGATTCCGTTGAAGTAGGTGGAGTGAACGGAAAGATTGACCGCGTAAGCCTGGTGAGCACTACGATCAGGACCTTTGATAACAAAGTTGTATTGGTCCCCAATAGAAATGTATGGGGGCAGGTCATCACCAATGCCTCGGCAAGTGACACTCGGCGTGTTGATATGATTTTTGGTATCGGCTATGATGATGATGCTGACAAGGCAAGGGAAATTCTCGGGCGTATCGTGTCTAACCATGAGTTGGTTCTTGAGGAACCTGAGCCGGTTATCCAACTTCACGAGCTTGCCGACTCATCGGTGAATTTTATCTGCAGGCCCTGGGTCAATACCGGAGATTACTGGCAGGTGCACTGGGATGTGATTCAGAAGGTGAAGGCTGAATTTGACCGCGAAGGAATCAGTATTCCCTATCCGCAGCAGGACATCCATATCCATCAGGTAAGCTAGAATTCAAGGCGCAGACCTAAAAGGCTTGTTCGGCGTGTTACTCGATTGTCTTTTGACCTTATGCAGCTTCTCGCTTAAATCCCTTCTCCTGAAATGATTTTGGTGTCATAGCCAAAGCCCGCCTTACTCCAAATACCAATTAACGACCATGCCCAAGAGTCCGACCATAATCTACACCATTACCGATGAGGCCCCCGCGTTGGCAACCCGTTCCCTGTTACCGATAGTCGAGGCATTTACCAGATCCTCGGGGATCAAT
>CALCSP010000281.1 GCA_937893785.1 uncultured Verrucomicrobiales bacterium | reverse complement strand
GATTTTTCCTTGCCTGCAAGGAAATGGATATCGTCGACAAGCAGAAGGTCTGCTTTGCGGTATTTATTCCTGAACTTTGAAAGGGTATTATTTTGTAAAGATTCAATGAACTCGTTGGTGAATTGCTCGCAGGTCACGTAGACAACCTTCGACTTGCCATGCTCAAGAAGGTATTGCTGTCCAATTGCATGCAAAAGATGCGTCTTGCCCAAGCCCGGCCCCCCCCAGATAAACAAAGGGTTATAGCCATCGGCGCGACCACTAGCAACAGCTCGGGCCGCAGCCGCCGCATACTCATTATTTGATCCTACAACAAATGCATCAAAACGATAATTACGGTTAAGCCCGGCACGCTTAATAGACTTCTCTATACTCGTCAATGGATGCGGCGTCGCAACCTTTACCCGCTCAGGCGTTTTTTGCTGCCTAGCTGCAACCTTTACCTCTAGATCTTCGCAAGTCTCCAGTAATGGTTCTGCATGAAGCTCTTTCTGAAGGGATCCCAATGGTTGCCAATCAACCTTCCGCGCTTCACCAAGGACGCCAACGACGGCATGATTCAGAATGGCAATATAGTTGGAATCAATCCAAAGCCCATAAATATGGTTTGGAACACGAACTAGCAAACGGCTCTCATCCGCTTCAACGAGTTGCGTTGACGAAAACCAGCGCCTGAAGGTATCGGCACTTACCTGCTCCTTAACCTTGGAACAAATTTCCTTCCAAATCGTGTTCAGATGATCTGCCATCAATTAACCGCCCGTGAAAGAATCAGATTAAAAGTGAAAACCCCTTTCAAAGAGTGATTACGATGGTGATTACTGTTAAAAATCTTCATTTTTTTATCTTTAAAGTCCCGGTCTTTTTGCGTGCACCGAAAACGGCAATTTGGATTTCAGGAAACTCGCTCCCCATTGGTGTTGAGAGTCCTACGTGGTGTGGTATTGGCGACAATCTCATTTTGATTCCTGAACTAATGTCTCAATGAGTGAAGTTCAGGATAAAAACGAATTTCCCACCGGGGCCGATCTTAGACAAAATCAGATGTTTCCCACAAGAATATTTGTTTCAAAAAACAAAAAAAAATGGGGGGCAATTTAAATGCAAAAATGTTTTTTGCCGATACCACAATCACCCTAATCACCATAAATAGAGTTGCCACTTTGTTTGATTCTCAAAGCCATCCGAACCTCAAGGAGTAAAAATGCCGGCACCGGAAATTTCTGACTTATGAAATACTAACCCAAGAGTGATTTACCAACGTTGTATCCTTAGACTTATGACATGAGTTAATCCTCTTTCCCACTGGGGATTAGTAAGCCTGCCGTCAGTGTAATCAGACAAGTAAGAGGCCACATCCAGGCAAAACAATAAACTGATGTCACGCTATTGCCCGACGAATTAAGCTCATAAGTGAACAAGGTAGCCAAGGACTCAGCTGATACGAAACCAGCCTTGATTAACAAGACCCAAATATCGGTTTGCACAAACATCACAGCCACAAAAGATATCAGTGAGCCTATTAGAAGACCTCTAAATGAGCCACGGCCAATCATGGCGCATAGGAAAAGTCCCAGCAACGGGCCAATGGTGTAAGTAATCATCCCAAAGGCGAGAGACAGGATAGGAATGTCTTCACGGGCGACGGCCAGCAAAAGGGTAAATGAGGTCAATGCCACCCCCCAACCAACAACCAGTAAACGCGAACGGGTCATGAGTTGCCGCTCTGAAAGGCGAATATTACCCCTCTCAGGATGATAAAAAAGAGACAACGTGGTCTGACTGAGGGCAGCTAGGATCGAATCGAGGTGGTCCCTGAAATTCCCAGGGACCTCACAG
>CALCSP010000280.1 GCA_937893785.1 uncultured Verrucomicrobiales bacterium | reverse complement strand
GAGGCTCTTTTTCTCTTCCTCATCGCGTTCCTCGGTTACTTGTTCGATGTCTGCTTCCGTATCATTCTGGCGCTTTACCATCGCCGCGCGATGATCTTGTGTGGCTGCCAGATTTGCCTGTGCCCGTTCAAGTAGCTTTTCTTCCACCGCAATGTCTTTTGCATTAAAGTAACGGAAAGCTGATGCGGCAATTGCGAGTAGGATGGCGATGATGGTCAGTGACTTCCACATGGCGTTAGGACGGGTCTTGTTTGGGAGAGGGGTGAGAGGTTGGTTGGTGAGATTGTAATAATCCGAGTATTATTAAGGATATAACATGGAAAATACAACCATAAACACCCCCCTCGGGGGTGTTTTTCACTTTAAATTACGGCCTTTTTAAGGATTTGGGCTTGATTTAGTCCCTTCCTGAGAGCGCAATTAGGATCTGGACAATATACCAGAAGAGCAGTGCGATGCCGGCAAAAAGGTGCAATGCGGCAGCCACGTGTTTACCCGGGGGATAGTGATGAATAATGTTTGAGGTGCTGTGTAGGATTGAGATAGAGGCAAAAATGGCCATGGCACCCGAAAAGATGAGGCCCAGGCTAAACCCAAAAATGATACTGGCCACAATAATGCCGATTGCCACGAAACCACCAATGGTCAGGATGCTTCCCAGGAAAGAGAAATCCTTGTTGGTTACAAATGCTGTCATCGTGATGCCTGCTACCAGAACCGCGGTGATGAGGCCTGCCTTGGCGACAAGTTGACTGCCTTCCGGAACAAAATTGAGGGCGAGATAAATGATTGGAAGGAAAATAATCGCTTCAGCGATGGTGAAAATGCCGAGGCCAACATATTGCATTCCCCTTGAAGAATCTGACCTTGCCCACTTGTCCGCAATGAAAGATACAGCCATAAATGCGCCGAGGACGAGTAACCATCCCATGCCTCCAGTCATTTTCACGATCATGGATTCAATACCCGGCAATTTTAGCAGAATGGACTCAATGGCAATGAATGCTGCGATGGCGCCGGCCAGGTGAAAATAGGTCTGTTTGATGAATTGCGCGCGAACCGAGGGTTCTGCGCCGGCAACAACATAAGGGTTTGCGTATCCTGTGGTCATAGTTGGATTTTAATCTGAAGAGTTGAAGTTGTGATAGTCGTAGTAGGCAAGGATTTGATCCCTGCAGTTATATATCAACTAACACTTTGAAAAGTTAATAGCGAAAGGGCATGCTGGCAAGCCTTCCCTGACAGCTTAGAGGTTTAGTTCGGCCATGGATCTGCGACTGCTCGCATTGCAGATTTGGCCAATAGGGGTGGCAGTCCGGGGTGCTTTGATAAGAGGCGGGCGAGCAGGCCGCTTACTCTTGGGGCCGAGAAGCTGCTACCGATCACACTTCGAGAACCGCCTTCAAGCCATGCCGCCTTTTTTTCTTCACCAAGAGCTCCAAACTCAACGAGGTCGCCGGGCCTGAAAAAGAGCTGATCAGGTTCTCCATATGCACGACTCACACTGATTGCGGATGGGAAGTGCGCTGGCCACTCGGTTATGGAGTAATCTTGATTATTACATGCAGCGACAACATGCACCCCGCGTGTGTATGCCTCGTCAATCCATGACTTAAATCCCATCAGAAATTCTGTCTTTCCCGGGCAGCCGAAGGAGCAGTTAAGTATGTGGTATCCGCGGTCGATGGCTAGTCGGGCTCCGGCCCTAATCACGGATGCGCGCGCTTCCTTGAAGGCACCAAGCACCCGAAAATTACCAATTTCTGCATCAGGAGCAATTTTATGCAGGATGCCGGCAACCGCAGTGCCGTGACCGAAGAGGTCCTGCCCATCACCCTCGTGCACTGAAATGATGCCGCCTTCGGCTTTGATGCAGAGGTTGTCGGTTAAAGTGATGCCGTCGAGTTGCGGATGGTTGCCGTCAATGCCGGAATCTAGTACAGCGATGCGTATTCCGTGTCCGGTTCCTTGGGCAAGTGCCGTCCGCGTCTCGGATGGATTTATCCACGGTGGAGATTGCAGATCATCCATCCTGCCAGCCAAGGATTTGTTCAATGAGGGTTAGGTCGAGAAGTCGCGCTATGGTTGCTGATGCCAACTCGAGGTCACCGAGGTCAACCCCGGAGAAAATCTTAGGCTCTTGTTCGGTGTGCTCCTCGGAGAGGTGAACGCAGGAAACAATGCCCCGCAGGCTGTTGGCGAATGTCAGAGGGATGGCAATCATGGCTTCGGTGCATACGCCCAGTTTTGTATCAAGCAGTGGGCTGTGACCGGGGTTTTGGTGAATATTATTTTCGCAGAAGGGCTGACCAGTAGCAAAAACCATGCTGATAAGTCCCTGATTGGTTGGGAGCTTGAATTTGCCGTTTAGGAATTCATCAGCATGTTTACCACATCCAAAGACGGGAACGAGATTGTCTCCTGTGCGATCAACTAGCCATATTGCACCATGTTCGGCACCGATTTTTCGAAAGGTTCCCAGTAACGTGTTTTTTGCCAGTGGAGGAAGGATGCGGGTGAAGCTCTCGCTATCCAGCCGGTCACCAATGCTGGAGAGCTCACTACGCAGATGCTGTGAAGCAGCTGTGAGCTCGGAACCCGGCGATATGCTCAAGCCGCTCATATCAGGTCAATGCTAACGATCCACAGGATATTTTTCCTGGAGGTAAAGGCAATTTCAGTATGCTTGGCCACATCTAACTCTACCCGTCCAACTGCTTGAGAAGGAAATCAACGGCATTCTGGTTGGTGAGCAATTCACGGGAAACGGCTCTGCGCTCCTGTTCCGGTAATTCTCCAGCACTCAATTGCCTCAACTTGCCTTCCATCTCGGCAGTAAGTGTTTCGCTCGCTCGACCGCCAACTTCAGGTGAAAATTGCTGCAGGAAACGGTCCAGTATGTCGATTTCATTAGTCATGTTTAAAAGGTGGTATTTGTGAACCGGACGAACCGATAGTCATGAATATGCAGACAAATTGCTTTTTATTTCAATATTCGATTTATTTTACCAAGCCAAAAAGGTCGGATGACTGTTTGCACAACCCGACAAAATCCTCCCAGCGTAACTCTAGCCAAGGGTCAATGCGCTTCAGTTCGCTGATCGTTGTGACACGGATTTCTTCCATGGCAGCGGAGATGTTTCGGCTGACCTTGCTTTGACTACAGTTCCACATTTTCCCCGCCAATTCCTGATCGATACCGTGTACTTTTACGAGCTTGAGCATAACGAGTTTTTCAGGGTCAATCATTGAGAAAGATGCCAGCATTGCGTCACGTAGCAGGCCGACGAGCCGGTCCTCGCTGTCATCGTTGCTTTCTTCTCCAGGCAGGGCGTCAAAGGCATCACCGGGGCGGTCCTCATCTCTGTTAGTGGGTAATTCGCCACGGAATTTAAGCCGTCTCTTGTAATCAATCAGTCGGTTCAGGGCTGTGCGTGTTAGGAAGGCATTCAGAGACCCCTTCCCACTGAATTTTTCCAGTAATGGTCGCCGACCCTCTCGGGAATCAAAACAGTCTGTCCAAAGATCGGCGATAATGTCTTTTGCTTCGGTATCACTGGCTCCCCTGTTGCGCAGTATTGCTTCCAATCTAGCATTGTTCTCCGGGCACCGGATCGTGGAGGCAGCTATTTCATCGCCCGCAAGAGCCGCATCGATCAAAGCGAATTCCTCTAGTTTTTCCTCCGATGGTTCGTTGGGTGTATCCATGCCGATATAACTCAGAGTATTTTCCTCATAACATGGGCTGTGCGTCAACCACCTAGCAAAGGAGAAATTGACGGAATAGCTGGCGGCACCCCGATAAACCGGGGTGCCGCCGCTGTGCTTCATGCATTATCGCTGTTTTTGGGGGTTTTTGGGGAAGAATTACGGGGTGGTTGAGGTAATGACGAGCGAGCAAATTGATTATGCAGATTATTTTCAAGGAACAATCCCTTACCTTTTTTGTTATTCACAACTGCCTAAGAGCTGGCGTTATTGACGCTGGCGTCTGGCTTCAAAAAGGCAGATGCCGGCAGCAACCGAAACATTGAGACACTCAACGGATCCGCTCATCGGTATTTTTGCGAGGAAATCACAATTTTCCTCTGTCAGTCGTCTCATTCCATCTCCTTCGGCTCCCATGACAATGGCCATAGGACCTTTCAGGTCGACATCATAAATATGCTTATCGGCTTTATCCGAAGTGCCCGCAAACCAGACGCCTGCATCCTTCAGGGATTTCATAGTACGCACGAGGTTTGTTACCTGAATATAGGGAACAGATTCTGCTCCTCCGCAGGCAACCCGCTTAACCGTCTCGTTCAGCGGCGCCGAGCGATCCTTGGGTGCGATGACCGCGGCACACCCCGCCGCATCTGCTGTACGCAGGCAGGCACCAAGATTGTGGGGATCTTGAACGTGGTCGAGCACCAGCAACAGTGGCGCTTTTTCCTTTTCGATGATGGCAGGCAATTGATCCTCCCGCCCCGCTTTCTTTCTGGAAGAAAAATCGGTGTGCAGGTGCCTGCGCTGTCCACTGGAACGGGATTGTCTGGCCACGGAGTATATATCAACGATAATTGAAAGAACGAAAACGGAAATAAAAACCGTGCAAACTGGTCACGGCCTGCTGGTTTGCGTTTACTGTTGTTGGGTTTTGGGCCTTTCCTGATCGATTTCGCCACCTTCTACCTTGACCTTCGCTCCCAGTAGGTGTTTGGCAAAGAATGCTTCCAGGCGCTTGTCAATTTCAGGGGAATTAAATCCTCCGTGCCTACCGCCTTTGACAGTGATCAAGGTAGATTCACATCCTGCCTTGATCAGCGCTTTGTGCAGTATGACGGACTGATTATAGGGGACTAACTGGTCATCAGTTCCATGGATTGAAAGCATCGGAGCGTCCCCTCGTGAAACATGCGTAATTGGTGAGGCGCTTAAGGCAATCTGTTTTTTTTCCTGCAACGGACCGCCCACGAGTTTGGATTCAGGCGAATCTGGTGCATCATGATCAATACGGCTCGGGAAGCGCGACATTTCGAGCAATGCCGAGGGGCCAAAGAAGTTTCCGACACAGTTGACCCTGCTGTGTTCCTTTCGGTGAGCTCCAAGCTGACCCTCAAGTTCAACGACATCACCGCTTGTTCCCAGCATGGCAACCAGATGCCCCCCGGCGGATGTGCCAAAGACGCCGATATGCCTGTGGTCAAGGCCGTGTTTTTTTGCGTTGCCGCGAATCCAGCGTATCGCCGCCTTACAGTCATGAATCTGTGCCGGCCAATGAGCTTCATCAGTTAGCCTGTAACCAATGCTGACGCCGGCATATTTACCGCTTTCGACAAATCGAGACAGTTGTCTTATTCCGGAACGTTTATCGCCGTTTTGCCACCCTCCTCCATGAATGAAAACCAGAACGGGAAGGGGTTTTGTTTTGCGTGCAACCGGTACAATCAGGTTGAGGGTCTGTCTTGGGTTGTCGGTTCCAGCATAGGCAATATCAGACTTGATCTTAATGGATGCATTTGTCTGCGGCGTGCTTGGTTTCTTTTTGCTGCCGGGTTGCCTCAATTGATTACGAAAAAGAGTGTCTTCCTCTCGAGAGATAAAACCGTCTTTGTCGCCGTCAGCTCGATCAAAATTAGGCTTCGCGTTTGCAGGTAGTTCGTCACGAGTTAGCCTGCCATCACCATTACTGTCCCAGCGATCAAATATTGTCTTTTTGGCTTGCCCGAGGACAGTATTGTTCGATACAGCAACAAGAAGAATGAGTGTCGGAATGATAATTGAGGAGGGCTTCATTAAATGGATCTTTGTGCGGGGTAGAATGAGCCAAGGTTGACTCTGTGATTCCACTGTCCAGCAAATTCATGACGGATACCGAGATGGTGCTTATAGCTTACTCTTTGTGTGTCGACTGACATGAAATCGGAGCGCAGTGTGGCCACAAAACACCTAAAATTCGCTACTTGCCACGGTTTCAGCTACTTTATGGGGATTTTAACTCATTCAGTGTAAAGGATAAAAACGATTTTAGGCATGAACTTTCGACCATTCGGCGCATTCGTGCTATCGGTAAACCTTCGGCTTCCATCAGCCGCACGATGAAAAAGATTTCCCGCAAGGATATCGCAGGAATGTCCACCATGGAGTTTCTGAAAGCCGGGGCTGGTCCTTATCGCCAACTCGCCGGATACCTGAAGCCTTATAAGGCGCGCTTCTGCCTTGGGATTTTCTTTGGGGCACTCTATGGCCTGATGAACGGGGGTATGGTGCTTACTATCAAATTTGTGGCTGAGCAGGTATTCGGTAGCAAAAACAGCGCCAAGGAGTTTGATACGTTGGTTGATCAACTGCCAGAGGAAGCTGTTGCGGAGGGCGGGGGAGCCATTGATACCATGCGCGCGGTTTTCAAGGGAGCCTCTCAAGTGGATGCCGGTACTGCCTTGACGGGGTCTCTCATGTTGGCGGCCATGCTGGTGCCGGCGATCATGTTACTGAGGGGATTTTGTGGATATATGAATTCCTACTGCATGTTGTGGGTGAGCTTGCGTGTACTCAGCGACATACGTACCCAGCTTTTCAGCAAGTTGATGGGGCAGTCTCTTGACTTTTACAACAAGCAGAAAGGGGGGGATTTAATTCAGACGGTCTTTAACCAGACTCGCATGGCGCAACAGGCCCTTACCACGGTTGCCAGTGATATTGTTAAGCAGCCGATAGCTGTGGTTTCCGCAGTGGTTGCCATTTTCATTATCGACTGGAAATTTGCCTTGGCAGCTCTGGTATTGTTTCCGATCTGCATTATTCCCGTGATTGTGATTGGTCGTAATGTTCGTAAGACAGGCGGCAAGGAGGAGGAAGAGGCCGGTATGCTGATGGTTGTCATGCAGGAGTCATTCGCTGGTATTCGCGTGGTTAAAAGCCATGCGCGGGAAGCGCATGAAATTGACAAGTTTACACAGGCCAACAATAAAATGATGAAGTTCATCATGCGTTGGCGGAAAGCCATGGAGCTGGTTGGGCCCCTTGTCGAGACTGTAGCTTCATTTGGAGTGGCTGCAGCGCTGCTCTATGTGGCGATCAGGCCAGATCTTGGTGCAGCGCATTTCTTGGCTCTGCAGGCTGGACTGGTATTGCTGTACCCTCCGGCGAAGACATTGAGTCGGTTACACATCTTGATGCAGAAGTGCCTAGCAGCTACCACCAAGGTATTCGAGATGATGGAGCGTGAGCCTGCCATCCAAGATGCTGCTGATGCCGTAGAGCTTGACGGTATGCATGGAGGTATCGCTTTTGAGAAGGTCAGTTTCGCTTATGGCAAACGTGCTGATGCTGTCACAGACGTTGATTTCACTATTGAGCAGGGCAAGTCCTATGCTCTGGTCGGGCAGAGTGGCGCGGGAAAAAGCACGCTCTTTTCCCTGCTGTTGCGATTTTACGAACCGCGGGAAGGGCGTGTTACGGTTAACGGAATAGATGTGCGCAAGATCAAGCAGCACTCACTACGTGATCATATCGGAGTGGTGAATCAGGATATCTTTCTTTTCCATGATTCCATTTATGAGAATATTCGTTATGGCAGACTTGATGCCACCCGCGAAGAAATTGAGAATGCGGCAAGGCTTGCCCATGCCCATGATTTTATTACGGAGCAGGATAAAGGCTATGATACCAAGGTTGGGGATAAGGGGTGCCAACTCTCGGGGGGGCAGCAACAGCGTATCAGCATTGCCCGAGCTATTCTTCGTGATGCGCCCATCCTTTTACTTGATGAGGCAACTTCAGCGCTCGATTCTGAGGCTGAGAAGCACATTCAAGCAGCGCTCGAGGAACTCTCTAAGGGCAAGACGACGATTGCCATTGCGCATCGCTTGTCGACGATACTCAATGCCGATCAGATCGTGGTGATGGACAAGGGTAGGGTCTGTGAAGTGGGGACCCATGCGAAGTTGATGGAGACGTCTGATATTTATCGCCGCCTCTACATGATGCAGTTCGGTCACGAGATGGACGAAGACGAAGCGGATTCGAAGTAGTGGCGGTTACCAGATTGGCGTTATTCCCGGTCGCTTTCCCTTTTTAGTAGCGTGTTTTGTGGGGGTTTTACGTCATTTGATTTTGGAAAGTCCAAAGTGTAGTGAAGCCCTCTGCTTTCCTGCCTCCTTTGGGCGCATTTGACAATCAGGCTGGCTGTCTCAACAAGGTTTCGCAATTCAAGGAGTTCCGGACATATTTTGAAGTTCCAGTAGAATTCTTGGACTTCACGGCGGAGATTTTGCAGACGGGTGGCGGCACGTTTTAGGCGCTTGTCAGTACGAACGATGGAGACGTAATCCCACATGAGCCTGCGGATTTCATCCCAGTTGTGGTAAATGACTACGAGCTCATCAACATCCTCTGCATCTCCGCTGATCCAATCCGGGATATTATAGTTTTTGGATTGGTGGCCTGATGCTTGGTAATTGATAGCGTGCTCAAAGCATCGTGCGGCAACAACCGCCCCTTCCAAAAGGGAATTTGAGGCCAGTCGGTTAGCCCCGTGCAAGCCAGTGCAGGCAACCTCGCCAACAGCATAGAGCCCGTTTATTGACGTAGCTCCATCAATAGAGGTCTGAATTCCGCCGCATTGGTAGTGGGCAGCGGGGACAACAGGAATGGGTTTATGTGCGGCATCAATGCCTACCGAAAGACAGGTTTCATATATATTAGGAAAACGTTCCTTGATGTAGCTTTTGCCGCGGTGAGAAATGTCTACATAGACACAGGGCCCACCGGTGCGCTTGATTTCGTGGTCAATGGCCTGGGCAACAATATCCCGAGGAGCTAGAGAGCCTCTCGAATCATATTCGGACATGAATTCTCTGCCGTCCTTGCCAATGAGGACACCTCCTTCGCCACGGACCGCTTCTGAGATGAGGAAATTCTGCAACTCGTGGTGGTAGAGGCAGGTCGGGGGGAACTGGATGAATTCCATATTGGCGACTGTCGCTCCTGCCCGATAGGCCATTGCCACACCATCTCCGGTGGCTACTTCCGGGTTTGTTGTATAAAGGTAAACGCGTCCACTGCCGCCGGTGCATAGGATGATTTTCTCTGACCGGAAAGTAATAATTTTCCCGCAAGCTTCATCTAGTGCATAAAGGCCAACGATGCGGTTTTCCTCCCCAGTGAGTCCGAGCTTGGCGGTGGTAACCAGATCGATGGCAAAATGATTTTCCAGTATATCGATATTCTTCTCGCGACTTGCAGCAGCGAGGAGTTTCTCGGAAATTTCCCTGCCGGTTGTATCGCGGGCGTGCAGGATTCGGCGCTGGGTATGGCCACCTTCTCTACCGAGTGAGAAGCTGCCGTTCTCTTCCCGGTCAAAGTTGACACCTTGGGTAATCATTTCCTCGATGGCCGCTGGTGCAGACCTGATGATGGTATCCACCACATTTTTTTCACAAAGGCCTGCGCCGGCACCTATTGTGTCGGCGATGTGTGCTTCAAAAGAGTCTTGAGGATCTGCAACGCAGGAGATACCTCCTTGGGCCCAGGCCGTGTTGGATATTTCCGGTCTGCGCTTGGTAAGGATCGCCACTTTGCCGCTTGCAGCAGCCTTTAGGGCAAAGCTGAGGCCGGATATCCCGGTTCCAACAACGATGAAATCGTATTCGCGCATGTCAGAGGAGATGGTCCAATGTCCTTAACAGAGCACCTGTTTCATGCTTCTTTTATTCTTCCGCATCTGTTTTGATAGATAGGTTGTTCCTGTCATCTATTCAAATTCTTACGGTAAAAACGCCCGGGATAGGTCTTTTATTTTACCTTTGTGCGGCTCGGTTCATTTTACATAAAAGAAAAAAACCAGCAATAGAAAGCTAACCAGAAGCAGGAGAGGAGGATATATTTGTGCTTCTGGTGCATACCCTTTAACAGGCTGCCCGAGAGGATTGAAAAAATCCAAGTTGCGAGCAGGAAACGCAGCAATCGTGCAGGTATGCTGATGAGCAAGAATATGGCAATGTTTAATCCTGCTGATCCTGCATGCACGGCATATACCTTGTAGGGTTTACCGGTTACAGAACCGGCAAAGGTTGCCATGGATCCAATGGATTCTACTTGCCTGTCAACTTCTTGGATGAGGTGGTTACTGATTGCCGGAACTTGTTCGAGAAAATGGTCGGCAGAGGCCTCATGAAGTGCGCCCCAGGTGAACATGATAGTGCCTCCGGCCAGTGCGCCACTGACGGCCCAGAAACAAATCCGTGTCGCTTTTTGTCGGCTCTTCAGGGCGACAATGCTCAGCAATACATCCGGCACGATGAAGAAAAAAGTGGCTTCGGCAAAACCCCATAGAAGTGCTATACGGTTCAGTCCCATGGAGGGAATTCTCCTTCCGAGGCCAACTTTGTCATTCGTGTGGATAATTCTTTCATGAAGTGTTTTTTTTCGCCAATCCATGGGATCACTTCACCTATAAAAATATCGAGAAAGAAGGGCACAAGAAGTCCTTCCCCTTTCGGAAGTGCCTTTCCAAGACCATGCATAAAGATAGGGATGACTGGGACCTCTGGATTTTTCTTTGCGATGTGCGCAATACCTGCCTTGAAGTTGCCAAGTTGCTCGGGGTTCCCCCTTGTTCCTTCAGGAAAAATGATGACTATCTCACCGCGTTTCAAAGCATCATTGACGCTAGCTAAAGGGTGGATGTGTTTTGATTTCATGTAGCGGTCAATAGGCAGTATGCCGATGACGTGCAGGGCAAACCATCTGAGTAGCGGGTTGCGGAAAAAATAGTCTTGTGCGGCTACCGGTCGCAACTTGCTTAGCATGCGCAACGGGAAAAGGCTCATTAGTGTTACGGCATCCAAGTGACTGTTGTGGTTGGCAACTAGTACGACGGGACCCGTAACTGGAAGCTTTTCGCGATTTCGCACATTGAGCCCCAGCATGACTAGGACAAAAGGTCGTATCAAGAACGCAAAAAATAGTGTGCGGCAAAAGAGATGGACCCGATTCATAACTTGCCGACGCCTGTTCCGAATGTGTGCCAGTGGAAAGACCAATAGACAAAATGGAAGAATAGCGGTGCGCTATAGGTTAAGCTGTCTATGCGGTCCAAGATGCCTCCGTGTCCAGGTAGCATTTTGCCGCTGTCTTTGACATGAAGGTCACGCTTCAAAGCGGAGAGGTTTACGTCGCCGATGAATCCTCCTGTGCTGATAATGATACCTGCAACTAGCGATTGCCCGGCATCGAGAATGGTCAGAAATGGTCCGATTAACCAGGCGGCAATGGTTGTCGTGCCCACTCCACCCAAGAAGCCCGCCCAAGTCTTACCGGGACTTACTTTTGGCAGAATTTTGGATCGCCCTAATGATTTGCCCCAGAGAAATTGGCTAACATCGTTCAACTGGGTCATCACGACGAGAAAGAGAACAAGACTAACACCTGGGAATTCGGTGGGTGTATCGACCTTACGCAAAATCAGCAGGAATGCAGTGTGACTCAGGCAGAAAACAGTCAGCATAAGGCCCCAGTGGATCGTGCCGATTGCCCTGATATAACCCTCAGTTTGTCCGATCATAACCATGCGTAAGGGCAACAGTAGGAGCATGTAGACAGGAATAAAGATGATGAAAAGGCCATACCATTCTAGATAGATCCAGAGAAACTGCAGAGGAATTGCCAGATAAGCCCAGAACAGTACCCTCCTGTCTGCGCGCCTAGTAGGAATCAAGGAAAGAAATTCCTTTAACGCCAGGAAACTGATAAAAGCGAAGAAGCCAATTGAGACATTGCGACTTAATACCATGGCAAAGGTAAACACACCTATCATGATCCACCATGAGTTGACTCGCTGGATGAGGTTGCCTAGATCAACGTGCGGCCTTAATCGGGTCATTGCCTGAACAACGATCGTGGCAAAAACGAGCACTGCCCCGATTAAGGCCAGAAACCACCTTGCCTCTGTTGAGAGAATCTCGAAGTTCATTGAATGGATCCCTGCAGGGCATTTTTGCCCCTGTTGTAAATGGT
>CALCSP010000279.1 GCA_937893785.1 uncultured Verrucomicrobiales bacterium | reverse complement strand
GTGGATCAGCAAATGACAGCAACTGGCGGCATTGTCGGTGGAGCCATTGCGACTTGGATTAACTGCAATAGCCGAGATTGCCAGCCGGCTGGCAACGATGGGACTCGAGTCTTTACTTGGGCTTGGCCAGGACATGCTTCTCAGAAAGGCTTCAGCTATGGAAACCTTGTGGTAAACGGCGCCAATAATGCCACCAGTTTCCTCTGGGAAAACGGTGATGAAAACCATGCCATTCCCTATACCGAGGTTTACATTCGGATGAAAAACCCCACCCCTGTGGAACTGGCGGACACCGACCAGGATGGTATTGCTGACCTCGTTGAGGAAAGACTTGCTGGTGATCTTGATGAATTGACCGCCGGTGATGATGATGGAGACGGGCTCAATAGCCCCGATGAAATCAACACGCACAACACCAACCCGCTTGCTGCTGATAGTGATGGTGATAACCTCAATGATGGCGCCGAGATTGCCGGCGGAACCAACCCCAATAAGGCTGACAGTGATGCAGACGGCATCAATGATGACTTGGAAATTGCCAGCGGCACCAACCCGAACAAGGCAGATGGTGATGATGATGGCTGGGATGACCTCTTGGAACTGGCATTTGGATCCGATCCAAATGATGGCGCAAGCCAACCTTCAACAGGCAATGACCTGAGCCTGCTCGGTTACTGGGATTTTGATGACATCACGGATCCTGCTGTAGCGATCGACAAGAGCCCATTCAAGGTAGATGGCAGCCTTATAAATGGAGCCGTCTACTCCTTAGATGGTGAAGGCCACTCGGCATCATTCGGCGACTATTCGCTCAACCTTGGAAACGGAGTAGGTGCTGAATCAGTAATGGTTGTCAGCGAAATCTGGCAGGTCGCTGGTGCTCAGGATGCGATTACCTTCTCTTTCTGGCAGAAAAACCTCAACACGGCAACCAACACCTCAAGCTTCCTTCTCTATTCGCCCAGCGTAAACTTGGGCCGAGGCATGCACGGACATGTCCCATGGAGTAATGGCAACATCTACTTTGACGGCCCTGGTTGTTGCACTGAAGGAACCGACCGTCTTTCCGGACCGGGTGGCGTTGTAGCCGGCGAATGGACCCATTTTGTCTTCCAGAAAAATGGTCCGGACAAGCAGGTTTGGAGAAATGGAAACCTTATTCTCAATGGCACCGGACACCTGCCGCTGCCAAGGGACATGAGCGAACTATGGATCGGAAGCAACAGAGGCACGAGCAGCCCTCCCGGTTACATCGATGAGTTTGCTATCTTTGACAGGCCATTGACCGAAGAGCAAATCGTTCAACTTGCTGCCGGCACCCCGGCCATTGACCTTGTCGTACCACCCGTCGACCTCAAGATCCTTGAAATTGTCGCTCAGGGTGCAGCCGACAAGCTCACCTCACTGGCAATTACCTTTGCCAGTAATGAGGGAGTTGCCTATGCCATTGACTTCAAGGAAAACCTCGATCAGCCATTCTGGGAAGAGCTCGATGACAATGTTATTGGGACAAGCGGCACCACCCTCTGGGAGGACACCAATCCCGACCGTGTTGGTCAGGTTCGTGGCTTCTACAGGGTGCGCAACACTGAACTGGAGTAATCAATCCAATGTTATCCGCCAATCGACGGGAAAGTTAATACGAGTCTTCCGGCCCGTAAAAGAGGTTGAATCAATCCTCTTTGCGGGCCGGATTTCTTTATTGTGCAGTTTCTCTGATAGATAGCTACTCACCAAGCAGCTTCTTAACCTGGTCCGCAGTCAATCCCTTAACTGGTAGCGGAAATCCAAGGGTATCGCCGCTTGCCTTGAATCCGCCACCATCCACATCCACAAAGATCGGGTTATTGTAGGCACAGGGATTCATCGTGCTCTGCTTGGAACTTCCATAACCCTTGCTCAAATCAAACCCCTCACCAAACGCAACCACGATCAGGTGCGCATCGCGCTTTAGGGAAACCTTGATCCGTTGGTCAAACTTGATCACACCATCAGCAAACATTCCCTTGTGGGTCTTGCGTGTAAAATTCAATTCTTTATGCTGAGCCCCGTTAACCAGAACCTGAATCCGGTCTATATCAATCCAGTCAGTGCACTGCACTTTCACCTTGAGCTCCACCTGCCCATCCTCGGCATGCAGCGAGCCACCTGCAGGCACTCCTTGACCGGCATGTACTTCTAGGTAAGGCCCGTTGGTAAGGATCATCTGCCCCGCCTTTGAATGCTTGACCAACTCACGCCAATCGACCTTTGCGGGGTCATCAGTCGAACTCTTCACATAGGTACGCCACCCCCCGGCACCATTACCGTGGACGGTATGTGCATCACTAACTGCAATTCCCCAAACTCGATGCCCCTGATTGAGAGTTTGTAACCAAATAAACTCACGGATATAGCGCACCCTTCCACCGGGACCAAGTTGCCGATTAATGGAGTAGGGAGCCTTGGAGAGAATATTGTTGCCGACATAGTTCTGAGTTTCCAAACCATCGAGCATGCTGCCAAGGTTGGCATATCCGCCGTCTATCTTACCATCTCCGTTCCAGTCCACGAAGTTCTCCTCCATACTGGGGTGGTTAAGGTGCACCCAGCGATGCGGATGGGACTCCTGAAAATGGCGAAGAGTGAGGGCGTTGAGCCTCGGATCCTTGGCCCACTGTGGGGCACCGCCATCCTGCTTTTTGGGATCCGGTTTAAAAGGAAAAGAGTTAAAATGCGCCCCAGAACCGGTCAGCTCAATCCCCGGAACGGTGGACATGAAGGCTTCGAGTCCAAGTGCCTGGATAGTCGGGGTCCAGTCAAACATCCGGTTATGCTCGGTAGTCGGAACAAACTCAAGTTGCTCTGCCGCCATGTTGATCACCCTGTCTGCAGTACCACAGGTATTATCACCACTCGGCGTGGAATGGTTGTGGTAATCCGTACTCACCCACCCCGTGGTATCCACCAAGCGCCTGAGCACCCCAACCATCTTCACCTCGGCTCCTGCTTTCACATCAATCACCTTTTCAATATGGGAGTATTCCATGCCATGGGTGACGACCACACGATATTTCCCGGGAGGGACAGCCACTCGAAACCGACCTTTTTCCGAGTGATACTGATCCAGGCATCCATGCGCGCGGTTGTTGGGACCCAGATTTGGAGACGGAGTGTCACCCACACCGTTGAACTGAGCCTTGCACGGGATGGATACACCCGCCTCATCCTTAATATCAAAAGCAATCGCAGAATCCGCCGAAAGGGTAACAGTCGCTGGATTTTTATCTGGTTTCAGCTCCAGCTCAATTCCCTCACGCCCGATATCACTGACCTTTAACCGGTGCTTTCCTACCTGAGGCATTCTGAACGAAAAATGCCCCTCCTCATTCGGATAGCCCTTGAGTGTCTTGCCGTTGACTGTGGCAGCAATCTCGGCAGTAACGACCGGTTTTCCGCCGGGTCCGTTTAACTTACCTGAAACCACATCCACATTCCCAGCCCTCTGCAGAATGAGGCCAACTGCATCCAGTGGCGATGTGCCAACCGCTACAAAGCGGTTAAAGCTCAATTCTTCTCCCGGACTCAACGTAAGTTCCGCAGGCTTAGATCCCTCTTTCCATTCCCAGCGATAGGCATAGCCACACTTGTCCGCAGGATCAACGGCATCCGCCCAGTGGATATCACCAGCAATCCCTGAAGAGGTAAATTTTGTCCATGTATCACGCAGCTTCACCGTGCGCTTGAGCTT
>CALCSP010000278.1 GCA_937893785.1 uncultured Verrucomicrobiales bacterium | reverse complement strand
CATCATCCTCGTCATTTTGGTCATAATCATGATCATGATCATAACCATGACCATGACCATGACCATGACCACGACCATGACCATGACCATGACCATGACCCTAGTCCAAGCGCAATGGTGGTAAGTGCCATGATTGTTCTTGTGCCATTACTTTCATCCGCTGTGTTCACTCCAGATGCCTACAGTATTGAATGGGTAAGGAATAATCTTTCCGTTAAAGGGGTTGTGGGTCCCGCTCCGGAGCAATTTAAACTGGGGAAAAACCGTGGAGGTGCGCCCATTGAGGGAAAACCGGGAGAAGGTGGAGCCTCGCAGCCGGGCAGTTCCAGTGGTGATGGGGTTGCCGATGCTGCCGGCTGGGGTCCCTATACGATCGAGGATTTAAAACAACAGGTGGATCAGAATGAAGAGGGGGAGTTCATGATGGATGTCATCAGTTTGTTTTATACCGGTGGTGATGAGGAGATTCAGAATGTCGTCAAAGGGTTACCGGTGGAGACGATGGGCCAAGTTATGCCTGAAAAGACGCGTAATCCTGATAATAACCGTGTCAGAATTTTTCGACTGATGATGAACTGCTGTATTGCAGATGCGCGACCGGTTTCTATTCCAGTTCAGTTTGATGGGTCGATTCCGAAGTATAAGGAAATGGGGTGGTATAAGATTCACGGGACTATGGAATATGAGCAATGGGATGAATTTACCATTCCGGTGTTGCACGCGAAGTTCATAGAACAAACAGAGGCACCTCCCCAAGCTGCATTTGGACAAAGGCAGTAAAGATACCAACGGATCCGGGAAATCGCTCTATATAAGCAAAAAAGGCACCCCTTTAGGGGTGCCTCTTGGTCTTGATGATTTAACTCCAAGGTGCAATTGCCGAGTGCTAGTCTCGGCGTTCGCGATTCCCGCGATTCCCGCGATCACGGCCACCTCGCCGATCACGACCTCCACGGCTACGTCGATCGCGTTTCTCACCGTCTCCGGGGCTCCAGTCCCCTCCGTCCCCGTCATTTTGGCGCTTTTCGCGGTTTTTTTCCGCTTTTTCACGCAATTCGTCATCGAGGTGCTGTTCTCCTCTTTCCTCCATGGCAGCTTGCCGGCTCATTTTTACTCGACCTTTATCGTCAATGCCAATGCACTTGGCATAGATTACGTCACCGACATTGACGACATCCTCGACTCTATCGACACGGAAATTGCTAAGTTCCGAGATGTGGATCATGCCGTCCTGACCGGGGAGCACCTCCATGAAAGCCCCAAAGTTTGTGGTAGAGACCACCTTGCCTTGGTAGATTTTGTCGATCTGGATCTCGGCAGTGATGTTTTCCACCATTTCCTTGGCACGGTCAAGGCTATCTTTCTTGATTGCATAGATACGAACGGTGCCATCGTCCTCAATGTTAATTTCTGCTCCGGTTTCGGCTTGGATGCCCTTGATAATCTTGCCACCTGGCCCGATGACATTGCCGATCTTGTCCGGGTTGATCTTGATGGACTCGATACGCGGTGCATGAGGGCTTAGTTCAGCTGGAGTTGCTATTGCCTCAGCCATTACCTCAAGAACTTTCTCCCGAGCTTCAGCGGCTTGGTGGATAGCTTCATTGAGTATGGACAAAGGTAGGCCTGTGAGTTTCAGGTCCAGTTGAAAGCCGGTAACTCCAGCGCTGGTGCCACAGAGTTTGAAGTCCATGTCACCGAAGAAGTCTTCTGAACCAATGATATCCAGCAACCTCTTATAATCCTTAATATTGCCATCTTCATCGCTCTCGGTAACAAGACCGACCGATATTCCTGCGACGGGCCGCTTCAGTGGGACACCGGCATCAAGTAGGGCCATTGTGCCTGCACAGACTGATGCCATGGAGGTGGAACCGTTTGACTCCATCACTTCTGATGTGACTCGCATGGCGTAGGGGAAATCATCTGCATCGGGGAGAGATGGCTTGATCGATCTCTCGGCAAGGGCGCCGTGACCTATTTCACGCCTATTCAATCCGCCCATACGGCCGGTTTCACCAACAGAGAAAGGTGGGAAGTTGTAATGGAGAAGGAAGCTCTTTTCCTCTTCACCGCCAGTGTAGGCATCCAGAAACTGAGCTTCATCAGCTGGAGCGAGGGTTGCCAGACCGAGCGCTTGAGTCTCGCCACGGGCGAAAAGGGCCGAACCGTGAGCACGAGGCATCAAGTCAACCTCAGCGCTCAACTCTCGGAGTTCATCGATTTTCCTACCATCGGCACGGATTCCTTTATCAAAAATTGTTTTACGAAACGCTTTTTTCTGTAGGAAGTCGAATGCCTGATCAATGGCAAAATCAGAGGCATCTTCATATTTCTCGATAATGGCTTCTGAAACTTCTTTGCGTAGGCTGTCTACTGCTTTTCCGCGTTCCACTTTTGAGGGTTTATAAATTGCTTCCTCGATTCGATCGCCTGCAATTTCATAGGCGATGTCGAGCATCTCCTGCTTTACTTCAAGGAGTTCTGCTTGGCGTTTTGGTTTACCGGCTCGAGCAGCCAGATCTTTTTGAGCCTGAACAAGCGTTGTTACATGCCCCTGAGCAAAAGCGAGCGCTTCGCAGAAAATATCTTCAGGTACTTCATCAGCGGCACCCTCAATCATCACGACCTCAGTTTCATTGCCGGCATAGACAAGATCCAGATCCGAATCTTCCATTTCACTGTGTGTAGGGTTGACAATAAACTTACCATCAACATGTCCTACGCGAACTGCGCCGATTGGCCCAGCAAAAGGAATATCAGACAGACAAAGGGCACATGAGGCTCCGTTCATGCTCAGCACATCTGAATCATTTTCACCGTCTGCACTGAGTAGAAGGGCAACGATTTGGGTGTCGTATAGGTAGCCTTTAGGGAATAACGGGCGCAGGGGGCGATCTGTCATCCGGCAAGTGAGGATTTCTTTTTCTGTGGGCCGCCCTTCACGCTTGAAATAACCACCTGGAAACCGTCCTGCGGCAGCGGCTTTTTCCTTATACTCGACAGACATAGGGAACCAGTTTTGGCCCTCACGCATTTTCGTCTGTGACACGGCGGTTACCATCACGACGGTTTCACCGCAACTTACAGTGCAGGCACCATCTGCAAGGCGGCCCATTTTACCAGTTTCAATGGTGATCTCTTTTCCGTCCAGATTGACGGATATACTTTCTTTACTCATTTCTTTTGTTTTCGATTGGGCATGCGATTACGCGGTTTTGCCCGTGTTGTTTTGTTTGCTCTTCTCGGACCTTCCGAGAAAAGTAAAAAAGTTCATTATTGGGTTTGATCTGCGCCCGGTAGGACTGTTGTCTCAGGTAAGAATTCCCGTTTTGGAGTTTGTGCACTTAATCGCGCACTGCGCCCCAATAAAGGTGTCGCTAGGGGCAGCAGAATAATTGATCGTCTTCAAACGCACCAAGCTTTGCCTAACGGCGAAGCTTGAGACCTTTAATAAGGTTCTGATAGCGTTCTGGGTTCTTGGAATTGAGATAGTCCAAGAGTTTACGCCGTCTAGCCACAAGTTTAAGGAGTCCCCGGCGCGTGGAGAAATCCTTTTTATGAGCACTCAGGTGCTCTGTGAGGTGATTGATGCGTGTGGTCAATTGTGCCACCTGAACATCAGCACTTCCAGTATCCTTATCATGGATCTGGTAATTTTGTGTTTCGTTCTTTGTTTCCGTTGTTTCCGTCATTCTACTTTCCGTCATTCTTTTTTCCCCTTGGGGAATCCACCGCCTTGGTGGTTTTGTGGGTTATACGTTCTTAATTGAGCATATAACTATCCCTCCAGTTTTTAGGAAGGGTGCGTAAAAAACCATAAATTCAGCAGGTTTCAACTCAAATTGGATATTGTTCAGGGTTTGTATGGTAAATATTGGCTGCCTGCCTGTTGCGCCAAGGTCTGGAGATATTGTCAGGCCTCATGTCTCGGGCAGGTCAGGGCCTGGTGATAAGTCTTTTATGTTCCTTAAGTATATATCGGTCAGTCATCCCTGAAATGTAGTCACAAATCGTTCGATGCAGTCCCTGATTATGAATACGAGTTGCACTATATCCACCAATCAGCTCGGGATGATTGGTATAGAGATCAAACATTTCTGCAATCACTCGGCCGCCGTTTGCATTGGGTGTGGCGACGTTTTCATGGTAATAAAGGTTTTGATAGAGGAATTTCCTTAACTGGCGATTCGCATCGTGAAGCGTTTCGCTGTAGCCGACCAAGTGGGCATCAAGTTTTCGGACATCATCGGCATTACTAACGCCGGATTTTTCAATGCGCTTTGATGTTGCTGCAATCAGATCAGCGACCTGGAAGTCGATAAGGGTGCGAACGATGTAGGCGCGCCGACGCTTACCCTCGAGCCCTGCGTAGTGTGAATCCACAAACTCGGCACATTTTTTCCACAGGATGATTTCCGTGAGTTGTTTCTCATCGATGAGGGAGTGGTCCAGTCCATCGTCGAGGTCGTGAGAATAGTAGGTGATCTCATCAGCAATATTGGCAATTTGCGCTTCAATGGAAGGGCAGGGGAAATGCTCTTCCGGGATATTTTCGTGGGCAGGTCGGGTATATCCGTTTTCATGTTTACGCAGCCCCTCCAGCACTTCATAAGATAAGTTCAGACCGTCGAAGTCGGGGTAGACTGATTCAAGGATTTCAACTACGCGCAAGCTCTGAACATTGTGCTCGAATCCTCCGTGATCCTTCATTAATTCATTGAGTTTTTCCTCCCCTGTGTGGCCGAACGGGGAGTGACCAAGGTCGTGAGCAAGTGCAATTGTTTCAGCAAGGTCCTCATTTGCTCCAAGGGCACACGCTATCGTTCGGCTTACAGAGGCGACTTCAATGGTGTGAGTAAGCCTTGTTCGAAGGTGATCACCTGTTCCGTTCAGAAATACTTGGGTTTTATACTCCAACCTTCTGAATGCTTTCGAATGAATAATTCGAGCACGGTCACGTTGGTATGCTGTGCGATAAGGGTGATCAGGTTCTTGATGCTGGCGTCCGGCACTGTTTGCCGTCAGTTGTGCAAATGTGGCGAGAGCGTTACTCTCGTTTTCTTCCATTTGTTGGCGGTTGACGGGCATTACTCTTTGATTGCAGTGACCTTATCTCCCGCTTTTCCTTCTCCGCTATCCTGTTTTCCTTCTCCGGCAGTCTTCTTGATTTCCTTGAGGACCTTACCCAGTTCCTGCTTGGCATGAATATTCATTTCACTCTTCACCGCTGCCATGTCGTAGACTGCCAGTATCAGCATGAATATCACCAAGACTGCACAGTAAAGCCAGTAGATGGCAAAGATGAGCGGGTGTTTGCTTAGAAACTCGTCGAGTAGGGAAAATCCAAGGTATACGGCTAGGATTGTGCCGACCATGGCATAAAACATGATTTTCCGCCTTGTAGCACGTGTGCGCAAGGAGCTCAATATACCGGCGCGAATCATTCTCCACGCCAGGCCAATGTCTGAGGTAGACCTACCCATTATTAAATCCAATCCTATCGGTAGGCTTGACGGGGTCAAAGTCAAAGCAACGAGCAAAAGTCATTTTACCTTTGCCGGTGATCTTGGATTTTTTGGTTTAATTATG
>CALCSP010000277.1 GCA_937893785.1 uncultured Verrucomicrobiales bacterium | reverse complement strand
TGCTCGTAAGCGCTTCCAGTTCTCCAAGCGTTAATTTCAATTCACCTATAAAGGCGGTTAATCGGTCTTAAAAATTTCAGGGGAGGCTACAGCCCCGAAATGGTTTCAACTTGTTGAGTTTTGAACTCACTTGGGCCAGCTCTTTAGAGCTTCTCAAGAAACATGTTTCGAAACTCCAACCTACCTGGCGGAACGCTTTCCCTGCGCAAGACAATGCCCCGGGGAGTTTTCGGCCCGCCATTGACCCGGTTCTGCAGCAGTTCATTTACATGGACCTCCACCGCTCCGTCGATGACGCGTATTCTCATTGTGTTCCACTCAGCATTACGCTCATTACTCTCTTTGAATTTCATTGCCCTGAATGAGAGCGGCTTGCCGTCGTCTCTCTTCATCTCAAACTTGCCAGCCTTAGGCTGCCCAGAGATTCGGTAAAGGTCACCCGAATTGCCTGGATGCAACTGGACTTCAAGATATCCTTCACCGCGATCTCCGGCAAAAATCCCAACCCCACTGTCCCCTTTCCCATCCGGAAATCGGTATTCCAATCTTAATTCAAAATTAAGAAATCTCTCATTTGTCCGCAACTCACCTTGGCCACCGTTTGCACCGGCAACCGCAAGAAGCACGTCGCCTTTCACCTGCCACCCATCGTCAACAACCTCCTTGCCCTGCAGAAGCGCTGGCTCCAGCCCCGCGAAAGCACTCCAACCATCAAGATTTTTTCCATTGAACACCTTCAGAATCTGTTTTTTGCCCGTGGATCCAAAATTCAATGATGCCGTTTTCTCATTATCTTTTATCCATGCCATCCACTTGGCTGCAGGGCCCGCCCTTTCCTCACTATTACCTGCCGCATAATAATTAAATCTTTGCCCAGTAAGCTTGCGCAATGCATCTAGGCTTCGCCACCGCATACCAAAATCCTCATCACACATTAAAAGTCGCGCAAACGGCCTAAGGCATTCCCGCCGCCGCAAAACGGCAAGGCTTCTTGCAGCCTCCCACATCACGTAAGGGGAAGCATCAACAGCAACGGGAATTATCATAGTGGCAGCCTCCTCACCCGCAACCGCAACAATTGCCTGAATCGAAGCACTCCTGACCACGTCCGAGGGACTTTGAATAGCGCGCGCGAGGAACTTGATATCTTTTTCTTCAACCGTCACCTCAGCCGCCTCACCTGCCCTCTTCCATATATCTCCCTTGCCATAATCACCACGCGTTTCAAGGGCTTTAAAAAGCGGTTCAAGAAGCCCTTTCTCGTCACCTTCAACAATAACATCAAGAACCGCCATCAACATACTCTCAAACCGTTCGAGATTGTTTGTCTTCAATATGCGCTGGATCCTTATTGCCGCCTCAGGGGATGCGGTCCTAGCCAATTCCTCCAATAAACTGCGATCAATCACAGGCATTCGTGATAACTTCTGGGTAGCCTCCTCCCTCACCGCAAAGTCATCCGCATCAAGCTTATTGACTATTTCATTATAGAAATCGGCAGCGGTTTCCTGATCGCCAAGTAATTCCAGCATTTCTACAACGCCATCCCGATCATTGGTAAAGCCAAATTCAATCAGTCCTCTTCCACAAGCATCTTTGGGCGACCAAAACAACAACAAGGCCAAAATGACAGGGGGGGCATTTCCGCGTCGCAACACGTAAAACAACTTCAAGATTCGAATCAGCGAAATAAAGCAATTCATTGGCAGAGGCAACATGTAGCAAATTAGGGACCCACAGGCCGCATCAGGCTGAAATACCAATCCAGCAGTTCAGGACCGCAGAATATCCAGGCTATTGCTCCAAGGGCAAGGTAGGGACCAAATGGAATACGTGTAAGCGGACTATCCTTCCTGAGTATCTTGGCAGGCA
>CALCSP010000276.1 GCA_937893785.1 uncultured Verrucomicrobiales bacterium | reverse complement strand
AGGCCTTGGCTATTGAAGTTGCCTTTGTTGAAGCTTTCATGGATAGGTAGTTAATGGAATAACCGGGAGTAAATCGATTGTGAAATGCAGCCTGCAGTCTTTTCAAGTGAGTCGGAATTCATAGATCTCTATGCGTATACTTATAGCTCCTGACAAGTTCAAGGGAACCCTTAGTGCTCAAGAGGCTGGAGCAGCAATTGCTGAGGGGTTACGAGGGCATGATTTACAAGTGCAACCGGTAGCTGATGGCGGTGAGGGAACCGTGCAGGTGATTGCTGCCGCGCTGGAAGCTATTCCTGTTAGGACAGAGGTTTCTGACCCTCTCGGTCGTCCTGTTCAGGCTGAGTTTGCCCTCGCCGGTGATGTTTCAGGAGGGGGTGGGATTGCGCTGTTGGAAATGAGCAGTGCATCAGGGCTAGGATTGCTTGCTGAGGATGAGCGTGATCCTTGGCATGCTTCAACGCTGGGAAGTGGTGAGCTTCTCGTGGCAGCACGGGATACTGGAGTTGATTCGGTCATTATAGGTATTGGAGGCAGCGCGACCAATGATGGCGGTGCGGGGTTGTCACAGGCTTTGGGAGTGCGTTATCTGGATGAAGCGGGTCTCGATATTGATGACATTCCCGCTCGCTTGCTTGATGCCACCCAGATTTTTCAGGATCTCAGTCTTGATGTGCCGGCCATTACTGTTGCCTGCGATGTAAATAATCCGCTGCTGGGAAGCAATGGGGCTACCGCAATATATGGCGCTCAGAAGGGCATAACCGAAGATGAGATGAGCCGTCATGAACTTCGAATGCGGCATTTTGCAAACCTTGTTTCTGATGAGTTCGGAATTGATTGCAGAGATATCCCCGGAGCAGGAGCTGCTGGAGGACTTGGATTTGCATTGATGAGTTTTTGTGATGCCCAGCTCAGGTCCGGGTTTGACCTGGTGGCGGAAATGACAGGGCTGCGCGAGGCGGTTGAAGCTGCTGACCTTGTAATAACCGGGGAGGGCAGTATTGATGCCCAGTCAATCATGGGTAAGGCTCCGGCGGGTGTGGCTGCTATGGCAAGGAAGGTGGGTAAGCCTGTGGTTGCCT
>CALCSP010000275.1 GCA_937893785.1 uncultured Verrucomicrobiales bacterium | reverse complement strand
TCAATCAAAAAGACTTCCCGTGCGCCCGCCTGTTCAACGGACTCCTTAACCGCACGACGCTCAACGGCGGTAATCCCTGAGGGAATTGCGACCACGACCCGGGGGTGTGAACGACGTTTATGGCTTACTTTGCGAATAAAGTGCCTGAGCATTGCCTCTGTCACCTCAAAATCCGCAATCACACCGTCTTTGAGTGGACGGATCGCGATAATGTTACCCGGAGTCCGGCCCAACATACGCTTTGCGTCATCACCAACCGCGACTACTTCGTTACTGCCGGCCTTGACGGCAACCACGGAAGGTTCCCGGAGGACGATTCCGTGATCCTTAATGTTGACCAGCGTGTTGGCTGTCCCAAGGTCGATACCCATGTCCTGGGAAAGCATTCCGAAGAGTTTGGCAAACATATGGTCAGGCTAAATAGTTTGGAAAGATGAAGTGTTTTTAACTGCACCGGGCAGGGGTGCAAGCCTTCCGTAGGGCATTACGCAGAAACCGGAACAAAAAAGCTTATGCCTCAGAACACGGGATGACTTCAGCAACGAAGCGACGGAAGCGCGGCGCTGTTGAATGCGCAAAGGTTGCTTGCGAGCGGGGAAGAAGTTAGTTCTTCCTGTTTCGTGCCATACTCCGGCTTCTAATAGGCTTTTGAAGTATGCACTTACTGCGTAAAAATGCGTGCTATCGGCTAATCACGAACAGGTTACCGCGTTGCCTTGATTGGAAGGGCCTTTAGTTTGTGCCGGCGCAGAAACTCCTTTGCGGCTGCATCGTAGGACTCGCTACCAGTGCCGTTTGGATCCCATTCAAAGATGGTTTTGCCATGACTGGGAGCCTCGCCGAGGCGGATGGTTCTCGGAATCACGCTGCGATAAAGCCACTCAGGAAAGTAATTTTTCACCTCCTGAACAACTTTTCGAGAAAGGTTGGTTCTGCCGTCGTACATCGTCATTAAGATTCCCTCGATTTTCAGGCGGGGATTCACGCCTGAATCCCGGATTTGCTCGATAACCTGCAAAATTTTTGACAGCCCCTCGAGGCCGAACCACTCGCACTGGAGGGGCACTAGGACCTCATCCGCGGCCGAAAGCGCAGAAGTCATGAGTACTCCCAGTGAGGGCGGGGTGTCGATGATGCAGAAATCGTATTTAGCCCTTTTTTTGGCCTTCCGGAGAATATTCTGCAGGATTAGGAGGTGATCTTCCATTCGGGCCAGTTCGATTTCGACTCCGGCGAGGTTCATTTCTGCCGGAATAATGGAGAGATTCGGATGCGGGGTGGATTGAATTTTTGAATCCAGAGTCGCGCCGCCCAACAAAACATCATAAATGCTGGCGTCGATAGCATCATCGGGATCAACCCCCAGACCGCTTGTGGCATTGGCTTGGGGGTCCAGATCGATGAGTAGAGTGCGCTGGCCGCGGCGTGCGAGTGCCGAAGATAGGTTCACTGCGGTCGTCGTTTTGCCGACTCCTCCTTTTTGGTTAGCGATTGCGACAACCTTCATTCCTGTCCGTTGATCTCTATTAGGCTTGGAACCACAGTGAGAACCTCCGGAGATAGAAATGGCAAAACCGACAGGGAAAGGGAACCGGAAAATGCGGGTGGGACCGGTGGCGGATTCTGGGAAATGGGCTGCTGCCAGGTGTTTTTTAGTGAAAGCGTGAGATCTGCCGAGATAAAAGCACCCTTTCATAACTTCACACAATATATGTAATGCGGATTTGCCTAGAGAGACACTAATCTCCGTGTTTAAGTCCTATCGTTGCTCTCTCTCCGTAACTTCCCCAAGCTTTCTCGGTAAATTGAGGTACTGCGGGACTACCTCCCTTTGTCAGGCAGACCGAATGAATTGACTCTATTCCTGCAATTTGGTGACGGTCAGGACTCCTGCCCGTCTCGCGCGATTTTAGTAGCTGGAATTCGCTGTGTTCACCGGCTTTCGCGCAGAATTCATGGTGCAGGTTTCTCGAGTCCTTCGGGCGCGTCTAGCTCAGTCTTTTTTAGAGCGTCGTCGTTCTTCTCTTCGGGGATTGCTATTTCCTGCAAGCGAGCTTTCCAGACCACTTCGCCGGCGAGATTGATGACCGCGCGTTCATAGATTTGTCCCAGAGAGACGCGGGCAAAGCCGCCCTTAAATGGTGCTGCCCTCGTGAATTCGGTTGGGATCATGATTTCGCCTGTTCGCGAAAGGTATCCAAAATTCTGGGTCTTCAGGTCTCTTACGACTGCTAGTCCATCGAAGAAGCCCCGATCCACATAATATTCATCTGGGATGTCCGCGATGAATTCTCCTGTGGAACGGCGCAAAATCCCGAAGCGAGGTTTGCCGGCGACCCGTTTGGTTCTCCTAGCTACAATGGCATCGCTTTCAGAATTTTCATATTTGCGCTCAATCTGCCATTCACCTTTTTCTTCCATCAGCCAATTGCCCTCGCGGTCCATCAGGCGTCCATCGACTACCGCGGAACCATTGATGAATTTCCCAACCCTTCGGAATGGCCCTTCTGCGATTACTTCTGCGTCTGTATCGATGATCGCCCATTCTGAAGACCTTATGTCGAGCGCCACCCCCGCGCGACCCTCCGAGAAATCGTTGACAACGAGATCTTCAAAAGCATGCAGGAGGTTGCCCTGATAATCGATGAGGGTCCAAGTGCCATTGCCTTGCCGCTGCGCCCCCGAACCAGGCAGGTCTCCGGGATCAAGATTGACCCACGCGCGTTCGCTGTTGAATGGTCTCCCAGCCGCAAATCTTGTGTTGATAAAGGGCTTTCCATCCTTCCTTAGGTATTGAACGTAGGCATCGTCCCCGGTTCCGTAGCGTGCTATTACAATCGGTGCGTCAGAACCTGCTGTTAATTGAGGAGGCCCGGACCTGGAAACTCCGAAGAGAGCCATCCCTTCAGAATCAAGCAGTCCTGGATATGGGCCTTCCACAATGGCGAAATCCCAGAGCCCGCTGGCAAAGCCATCCTCTTTAATCTTACGGATTGATCTTCGGAATGCTCGTTGGCCATTCTTGTTGATGAAGTAGGATTCATCCCTCTGGAGTTTTTCGTTCCAGTCAGTGACTGCGATGAGTGGTTTTGCTGGAAGGATTACCGGGGATAATTTCGCCGCGGGATGCGCGTTGATGTATTTTTGATCTTCAACGCTGAGGCGAGCCAGAGAGACAGTGACCATCTTTCCGC
>CALCSP010000274.1 GCA_937893785.1 uncultured Verrucomicrobiales bacterium | reverse complement strand
TCCATATAGATTTGTGCCCCACATGAATGAAGAGCTTCGCAGATCTCACTAACATTCTCCTCGAAGACTCCATGGGTGGATGGGTAAGTGAGCATCAGAGCCGCAATTTGCGTATTATGTTCAGCAACCTTTGAATGAATGTCATCCAGATCAATATTGCCCTCCTCGTCACAATTCACAGGGATTACGCGGAATCCCGCCATTACCGCACTAGCTGGGTTGGTTCCGTGTGCGGAAGTCGGTACAAGGCAGAGATTGCGCTGCTCTTCGCCTCGCTTCTGGTGGTAGGAACGAATAGCCAGCAAACCTGCATATTCTCCTTGAGAACCCGCGTTGGGTTGCAGGGATACGGCATGGAATCCGGTAATCTCTGCTAGCCATGACTCTAGCTCCGAGAGCATGATCGTATACCCGGTGCGTTGTTCCTCAGGGGCAAAGGGATGGATATCCTTAACGCTGGGCCAGCTTACCGGAAGCATTTCCGTAGCCGAGTTGAGTTTCATTGTACATGAACCAAGCGGTATCATTGAATGGTTCAGTGTAAGGTCACGCCCCTCCAGACGGCGCAGGTAGCGCAACATTTCTGTTTCTGTATGATAGCTGTTGAATACCGGATGCTTCAGGAATTCGCTTGTTCTTGCAAGCATATCTGGCGCCTTGTAAGGATCGAGTTGCTTGAATTCAGATTTTGCACCAAAGGCAGACGCCACTGTGGCAAGGTCATCGTTGGTTACCGTCTCATCGATAGATATTCCGCTTCGACCATTCTGAAGTTTGCGCAGGTTAAAGGGAGTATTTTCCGGTGGGCTAGCATTAACAACAAAGGTGTCGAAATCTGGTTCAGTGACTTCCAGTCCCGATGCTCTCAAACGTGCAGCTAGGCTCTTTGCCTGTGAAGCGATCTTATTTGCGATACTACGCAAACCATTTGGCCCATGGTAACAGGAATAGAGTGCGGCGATGACAGCCAAAAGAACCTGTGCAGTACAAATGTTACTGGTTGCTCTGTCTCGGCGGATATGTTGCTCACGGGTCTGGAGGGAAAGGCGATAGGCTGGATTACCTGAGCGATCCTTTGAAATACCCACCAGTCGTCCGGGAAGTTTGCGCTTAAGCTTCTCAGCACACGCCATAAAGGCGGCATGAGGTCCGCCATTACCCATGGGTACGCCAAATCGTCCAGCACTGCCGACGGCGACATCTGCTCCCCATTCACCGGGCGGTTTTAGAAGCGTGAGTGCCAGCAGGTCACATGCAGACACCAGCAGGCCGCCACCTGCATGCACGGAATCGGCAAAGTGTGAATAATTTTGGGCTTTACCCTCGGTGTCCGGGTATTGCACAAGTGCCCCGAAGAATTGCTCATGCGCTTTGGGGTCAAAGGTAACATGGTCGCCAACAATAACATTAATACCCAGCGGTTCTGCGCGTGTTTGAACAATGGCAATTGTTTGGGGATGGCATTTATCGGACACGAAAAACACGCCTCCTTGGGGCTTTACCGACAGGCATAATGCCATGGCTTCAGCTGCGGCAGTGCCTTCATCCAGCAGTGACGCATTGGCAACCGGTAGAGACGTTAGATCTGAAACCATGCTCTGGAAAGTCAGCAGGACCTCGAGACGTCCCTGGGCAATTTCGGCCTGATAAGGGGTGTAAGCTGTATACCAACCGGGATTTTCAAAGACACACCGGGCAATAACAGCTGGGGTAATGGTATTATAATATCCCTGACCAATCAGGGATCGCATCACCTTGTTGTTATCCATGATCCCAGACAGGCGCATTAGGGATTCCCTCTCGCTGAGCGGGGAGGGGAGTTCAAGGTTGTCTCTGAGGCGAATGTTACTTGGAACTGCAGAATTAATGAGTTCTTCGACGGAGGAAAAGCCGCATTCGGAGGCCATTTTTTCAGCCTCAGCATCACTGCAACCAAGGTGTCGCCGGTGGAAGGATGTATGATTTTCCATCAGTGCATCCTGCTTAAGCTTCATGCAATTTCCCCTTTGTATGCGTCGGCATTCAGCAGGGTGTTCGATTCGCTCTCATTATGAATCCTGATTCTCATCATCCAGCCCTCCCCGTAAGGGTCCTTGTTTACCCTTGCCG
>CALCSP010000273.1 GCA_937893785.1 uncultured Verrucomicrobiales bacterium | reverse complement strand
TCAACCTTTGTTCTGCTTCCTTAGTCGACGAATAATCTTTCTCAGCCGTTTGATTTCCTTACCCCTTTTAATATTAATGGGTTTAGGCATTCTACAGACACCAAACTGGCCAAGTGGAATAGGCTCCAATAAGGCATCAAGTTCTTGTGGTGTGAGTTGGAAATCAATCATTGAATAGATGTGACTTCATTAACTATCAACCACCAAAAACACAAATGGAGTGATTGCGGTCAAGTGTGGGAGTGATTCCAGTCACGCGTCATTTCGCTTGACCAACAACAAGACCGGATAGATCAGATGCACTACTCAGGCGGTATGGAAGGGAAGGCAGATTTCCTGGCTTTCAAGGCGGGCGACCTGGTCTGAGTCGAGCCAGCACAGAGCGATTAAGCCCTGACCATTCGAGATGACTTGTGGATGGGTCAGGTTCTGTGGACTGAAGGTGGAGTCAGGGACACAAAGGTTCCAACACTGTTTTAAGTCGCCAATGTCGACATAGGAGAGTTGAAGTGGATCAACGCTGACGAAGCGTCTCGTTTAGTCACACCTAACTACCACCCAGAAGAAACAAGAGAGTTTGCAACGATACAAACTCCACTTCCTGCCTCAGTTTTCCCAGTAAGCGTATGGATGCCGTGGGAAACTTGTCATAAGATAGGTCTCGATGGTACCCATTAATTTTAAGACCATTACAAAACAAATAAGGTTTAATATTTGGCGTCACAGTATATAGCTATTTTTTTTAGCAATTAGCGAAAGATAGGGGATGAAGGGATAGTAAAGGATGGCATGTAATGTCCCAATTCATGCTGATGGGTCCTTATTTCTTGCGACAGTAACCCGCTCCAACATTCATCCATCCAGAAGGACAAGCCTCACCATTGGTCGGTGTCATCTCGTAATAAATGGGAGAAACACAACTACTTCCCAGAGTATTGACGTAGCCCAGTGGGCACTGGTTGTGGCCCTTTGCTTTCGGAATTTTTTTCTGAGCGAGTGCGGAACCGGGCAGAACGAGCGCCGAAAGGACCAAGAGAACAAAGAGGCGCGTCATCTGCGAAAAAAAGGGCGCACTTAAGTTACGAGGCTTTCAGACTTGTAGCAGCCATCCCAAGCGCGGCGTGATCGAACGCACAGCAGAAGGGCTTTACTGCCGAGCCGCTGACGCCTGGGTTGACCCCTGGCGTCCTGTGGCAAGGGCACTGATCACCCATGCCCATTCAGATCATGCCAGGGCTGGTTGCGGTCAATATTGGGCAGTGGATGTGAGCGAGGGGGTTCTCCGCCAAAGGCTTGGCCAGGACATCAACCTGCAACCAATCCCGTATGGGAAGGAAATCTGGCTTGGACAGTGCAAGGTCTCCTTCCACAGTGCCGGCCATGTGCTGGGCTCAGCCCAAATAAGGCTTGAAGCCGATGGAGAAGTGTGGGTGGTCAGCGGCGATTACAAGCGAGACAACGACCCCAGCTGTGCCCCCTTTGAAACCGTGCCTTGCGATGTGTTCATCACCGAAGCCACATTCGGGATGCCGATCTACCGCTGGCAGAGCGGCGAGAAGGTCGCCATGGCAATTCGGGACTGGTGGCAAGGCGATCAGAGTCGCCCCTCGCTGTTGTTTTGTTATGCGTTTGGTAAAGCGCAGCGCTTGCTTGCAGAGCTCCACGCCCTTGGCGTGAAGGATGAAGTGCTGCTCCACGGAGCCGTCGAAACGGTGACGCGCCACTACCGAACGGCGAAGGTGCCGATGGCACCAAGCCGCCCCGTGAGTGAGCTGCCCCGCAACGAGCCACTGGGAGGACGTTTGATCCTGGCACCACCATCCGCGCACCGGTCCAGTTGGATGCGACGGTTCAAGTCACCGCAGACAGCCTTTGCCTCCGGCTGGATGGCGGTGCGGGGAGCCCGACGCAGACGCGGCTATGAAAGGGGTTTTGTACTGAGCGACCACGCTGATTGGCCAGGGCTACTCCGGACCGTTCGAGAATCCGGAGCAAAAAAGGTGTATGTAACCCACGGACAGAGCGACATTTTGGCTCGTTATCTGCGAGAAGCCGAAGCGATCGATGCGGAACCGCTCGAAACCCTGTTTGAAGGGGAGTCTGATTAGAACTTCCCGATTCCATCAGGCAGTTCGGGAAGATTCAGATTCGCCTGCCGGCCTTCGATTGCAGCCTTCAACGACTCGATC
>CALCSP010000272.1 GCA_937893785.1 uncultured Verrucomicrobiales bacterium | reverse complement strand
CGCGCGCCTCACAATAGCTGCAGCGTTCTGCGGATTGGCAGCCACTTGCTGCTCGACCCTGGCCAGGACCTGAGCGGCATTGGCTTGAGCAAAAGCCGAGCCCTCGAGCAAAGTGGCCAGAGCCAGTGCTATGAGAAGTTTTTTAAGGAGGAAGGATTTCATGCAAGGGACACTAAATTTTAACGGGGGCAAAATATAACTGAGCAGCAGTGCTTGATTGCCTCTATCTCAGCACATATCATGCAATAACCTCCTCTAATATCGTCAGAAAAGGCAGAGCCCGCAAGGGATTTCTAGCCATTCTAAGCGCATGAAAGCAAAAACCCTGATGGTATTTCTCTATTATTTTTTCGCAAAAATGATTAAAACGGCCACAAAATGCAGCCGAAATGACATCTTTCCCACTTAAAAAAGGAACCCACCCTGAAGCTTACGTTTCATGATCTGCTGAAATTTTACCTATTCCAACGCATTCTTTGCTTGGTTTCAAAGGAATTATAGGCTTCAAATCTCCATGCACACCGCTTAAAGGCGGATTCTCAAATGTCCAACAAGAAAATACTTACTCTCAATTTATTGATCGCGGTGGTCGCCTTATATGGCTGGTGGATGTTCACCAACTGGGCCAATTGGGAGAAAAACAATGAGGTGGGCATGCAATTTGTTTCCGTGATGGGGTTAACAGTATTGGGTGGAATCTTGTTTGTTCTCTTTGTACTGCCCAGAATTGGCGAGAGTATCGGTGCTTTCTTTTACTCGGCACCGGCAAAGATTGAACCGGATGCCTTCACAAAGGCTGCAGCGAAAGTCACCCAGGGTGATTACGAGGGTGCCATTGATGCATACAGGGAAATTGCTAATGACGAACCCGACAACCGTTTTCCAATTATCGAAATTGCCAAGATTCAGCAAGATCACCTTGGCAATGTGGATGCCGCCATCATGACACTTGAAACTGCCATTGAAAGTAAAGAGTGGCCTGTCAATGATGCAAGTTTCATGATTTTCCGCATTCAGGATCTTTACCTTAACGAGAAAGATGACAAGGTGAGAGCCAAGGAACTTCTCCAACTGGTCATCGAAAAATTTCCGGATACCCGCCACTCCGCAAACGCTCATCACAAGCTCAATGAATTAAACCAGGCAGGTTAGCCCTACCGTGAGTGGACCAACAAATGTCGCGTGAGGGCACCACCCGGGGCTCATCCTTCAATGCACCACTGGTTCTCGTTGCACTGAGTTTTTCTTCAGGCATTGCACTGGCTGATAGCATCTCGCCACCTCTGACCCAAAGTTTTTTCCTGCTTGCCCTTTCCCTGCTTCTCTGGATTGGCAAGGAAACCAATGCCACTTTTCTTGTGCTGGTGTTCATGTCAGGTGCTCTACTGCACCTGTTGAACATGAATGCGCAAAAAAGCGCGCCATTCTTCGATCAACTCAGCGAAGGTCCCATCCATGTCACAATTGAAGGAGTTATCGTGTCGCCCCCTGAAAAGGCCGGATCTTCTGCAAACCGGACTCGTTTTGACTTACAGCTCAAGAATATCACCCGAAAGGGGGAAAAAAGGTCCGCATTTAAAAACCGCATAAGGGTAGACATCAAGGGTAATCCTCAAGCCAACTATGGTGACCTTTTTCTTCTTCATGGAATTCTCAAAACCCCGAAAAGAACCCGCAATCCTGGAAGTTTCGAATATGCTCGGTTTCTAAATACCAGAGGTATACATGCGGAGTTTTCCTGCTATGAAAAAGATGCCGAGAAATTGGCAACCAATCAGGGTAACCCTGTTATTGCTGCGGGCTTAAGGTGCAGGGAATGGGTTTCAGGGCAAATTACACGGGGAATCTCCGGTGATGAAACTGAGGCGATCGCGATCATCAAGGCGATGACCCTTGGTCAGCGAAGCGACACCCCGGATTATCTTCAGGATAAGTTTCGCTACAGCGGCACGCTTCATGTCTTTGCTGTAAGCGGACTTCATGTCGGCATCGTTGCTGCAATAACATGGTTTGGTATTTCGGCATTGGTCGGCATCTTCGGAATGCACCGCAATGTTGCTGTTTTCTCAGTCATCATAGCCGTGATTGCCTATGCAATTATTACCGGGTTAAGACCTTCTGCATTCCGTGCCGCAGTCATGACAGTTATTTTTTTCGGGGGAATGCTTTTTGGGCGTGAACCCAAAATGTTTAACAGCACTGCCGCCGCAGCACTAGTCATCCTTCTGTATGAAACCAATCAACTTTTCCGCCCCGGGTTCCAACTCTCCTTCTGTGTGCTAATCAGTATTCTTGCATTTGCCAACCCTATTGGAAAATTTCTCTATCGACCCTTCCGTATTGACCCTTACCTGCCTAAATCTCTCATTCCGACCAGCAGGAGAATTCTCTCTTCCATTTGCAAAAGCATTACCGGGCTCACGGCAGTATCCATAGCCGCTTGGGCAGGATCTTCGCTACTTACTTGGTATCTCTTCGGGTTAATCACGCCTATATCAATTATCGCTAATCTGGCACTCATTCCCCTCTCCTTCCTCATCCTAGGCACTGCATCACTTTCTATTATACTTTCCGTAGTCGTTCACCCTCTTCCTGCAGAAATCATCAATGAATCAAATGCACTCTGGGCCAAGACCGCAGCATTCTCCGCAAATCAATTCTCAAAGATCCCCGGTGCCCACTGGACAATTGCGTCCCCTGCCCGTATTTCGCGAGATCGTTGTGAGGTGAACATTCTTGATCTTCCCTACGGGGGAGGTGCATGCCATATTGCAATCAAGGGCAAAAGAGACTGGTTGATAGACAGTGGCTCCGAAGCATCATTCAAGGGAACCGTACATCCGCTATTGCGTAGCTACGGTTCAGGGAAACTTGCGGGAATCATTCTTACCCATGGGGACATAAGTCATGTCGGTGGAGCCATCACAGCCATTGATGAATACCCCCCTCATCACATGGTGACCACGCCCTTAAAGAGCAAATCGCCAACATGGCGTGCCGCACTCCTAAAAGCACAGGAGAATGGAATTCAAACCACATATCCAGCCTCAGGTGATCGCATCCCTCTGGCTGATGGATATCATTTCAGGATACTCTACCCGCCGGCACATGATGCCCCGGGATTTGTCGCAGATGACCATTGCCTAGTGATCCAGTTGCGAAGCCCGGAGGGCTGGCGAATCCTGTTCATGGCGGATTCCGGTTTCTATACTGAGAAATGGCTGATGAACAATATCAATCCGGAGGAACTGCGCAGTGATATTATGGTCCAAGGGCAACATGCTACGGATCACTACGGTCTGCCCGGGTTTGTCGATGCTGTTTCGCCAAACGTTGTCATTCTTTCATCGCCCTACCGTCCTAGGTCAAGGAACTCCAGGAACCGCATGAAAGAATATTTTCGTAAACAAAAGATCACAATTCTTGAACAAGCCCAAACTGGGGCAATATCCATCTGCTTAGATACCGACCACGCTCACATTCAGCCCTTCCTCAAACATCAATCAATCACTTTAAAGCGAGCAGATTGAATGGGTTTACCCTGTTTTAGCCAACGTTTCTCAAAATCAGTCGGCGGGTAAAAAAAGGCATCCTCCTCCCAGTGCATTTGATGCAAACGTTCCTCACGGAGAAGCACACCTATGGATTCCTCGAAATATTCCTGATCGTCAGTCTTGAAAAGGAATTCCCCGCCAGGCTCAAGAACCCGACTGATTGTTTGACAAAAATATTGTGACACCATGCGACGCTTATGGTGCTTCTTCTTTGGCCAAGGGTCTGGGAATAATAGATGAATGCGCGAAGCACAGGCGTCGGGCAACAACCAGTCGAGCGCATAGGAAATCTCCAACCGAAGAATCTTAAGATTTTCAAGATCGGCCTTGCAGGCCTTGCTGTATGCTTTGCGCGCTCGTCCCAAAAGTCGCTCCAAGCCAAGGAAATCACGCTCGGGATAGTGCTCAGCCATGGCCACTGGAAAGGAACCGTCACCACAACCAAGATCAATTTCGAGAGGACGCGGTTGATCAGGAAAAATGTCGGCCTTCTCCAGCTTACAGAAATAGTCGGATGGAATGAATTGCACAGCCGTTTTGCTCAAATATATCTAGCCTGCCACGTTAGCAGGCGCCTCAATCCAGCGACCATGCTCCTTGATGAGATCAACCAACCGGGCAACTGCCTCATCCTGAGGAATGTTGAATTTTACCGCCTGTTTGCCCACATAAAGGTTTACCTTATCAGGAGCTCCACCCACATAACCAAAATCCGCGTCAGCCATTTCACCTGGACCATTCACAATGCACCCCATAACAGCAATTCGCACCCCCTTGAGATGACCGGTCGCCTCCCGGATTCTGGCCGTGGTTGACTGCAAATCAAAGAGTGTGCGACCGCAACTTGGACAAGCCACATAATCCGTCTTGAAAATACGGGTTCCGGATGCCTGTAGAATGTTGTATGCCAAACGAAGCGTCTGACCCGGAGCCTGCTCCCCTTGTATAAGCACCACGTCACCAATCCCATCACAAAGTAGCGAACCGATATTCGCCGCGGCAACCAGCAAGGTATCAAGAAATTCCTTTTGGGCGTCGTTATTAATGACAAGGGTGTCTTTAAGCACCAGCGGATGTCTCTGCTCAATCCTCGAGGCCAGCAACCTGAACCCGGCAACGACCGATAATTCAAGCCCATTGGCAAGGGTCACAAGAGTCGGCTCAGGCAAAGCATTCACCCTGGCAATATCATGATCATTTCTAGGATCAACGGCGATCATGCCGGAAGACTCGGCAATAAGTTCAGGCTGAAACTCCCCTAATCCTTTCAATTTGTGCTCAACTGCCTTGAATTTTTCAGCACTTATCATGACACGGACAGTCTCACCACCTCCAATCCCAATGCCTTGCACCTCAATTTTCTCTGATGCTCTCCTTGAGTAATCAAAAGGATTAAAGGGCAGGCTTTCCGTCCTCCCTATAAGTCCACCGATTCCCACCTGGCTTGCTGCACATGCAACCAATGCTTTGGCCACCGGAATTTCCTTGATGGCATCTTCAGTCAGTGAAACACGCACCGTGTCTCCCATCCCGTCTAGCAAAAGGGACCCAATACCAATAGCACTCTTAATCCGCCCATCTTCACCATCACCCGCCTCGGTAACCCCGAGATGTAAAGGATAGTTCCAGTCATCACCCTCCGCATCGAGAGCATCCACGAGTAGCCGGTAGGCTTCAATCATTACCTTCGGGTTGCTCGCCTTCATCGAGAACACAAAATCATGATAATCAAGACTGCGAGCAATACGCGCGAATTCAAGCGCACTCTCTACCATACCGCGTGGAGTATCACCATAGCGGTTCATGATCCGGTCACTAAGACTGCCATGATTCGTGCCGATTCGCATTGCCACACCACGCTCCCTGCAGCGTTCTACCAGTGGCGTAAACTGCTCGGCTATTCGGGAGATTTCCTCAGCATATTGGAGGTCGGTATATTCGCGAATTTCGAATTTTTTACTGTCAGCATAATTGCCGGGGTTAATCCGCACCTTCTCAACCCATTTCGCGGCCTCCATCGCCGCATCAGGCTTGAAATGAATATCTGCCACCGTAGGGATCTTGCACCCTGCAGAGCGGATACCCGCCACAATATGCTCAAGATTTGCAGCATGTCTGCGTGTCTGCGCGGTTATACGCACAATCTCACAACCCTTAGCAGCCAGCTCAAGGGCCTCGCTGACGGCACTCTCGGTATCCATGGTATCAGAGATCAACATCGACTGCACCCTGATCGGGTTGTCGCCCCCAACACCCACTCCTCCAACGATCACCTCACGGCTGTGCCGCCTCGCATACCTATAAAGGTCCTCTTTGTTATCCGGAGAATTCATCCGCAGATCATGGTCACCAGCGAATAGGAACAGCCTCATCGCTGCGTATAATGTCCCCGACATCATAGAAGGTTACATAAATCATAAAGCCGATGAGGAGGAGCGCACAGGCGGTCTGAAAAATTTCGAGGAAACGCAAATTGATGGGCTTCTTGCGAATCCACTCGTAAGTGGCCATCGTGATATGTCCTCCATCAAGCACCGGGAAAGGCAGGAGGTTGAGCAGGCCGAGGTTCACATTGATAAGGACGCTGAGCACAAGAGCCAGTCGCCAACCGTTAACCGGATCTGAAAGTGTCTGGTAATAGAAATTACCGATTCCCACCGCAGAACTCATGTGACGCACACTGACATCAGAATCTGATGAGAACAGGGAACCAATCGTGCGAAAAATGGCCGTGGCTCCGTTCCAGACCTGCCGAAAAGGATTAGGGCCCGGGCGCATCAGGCTTTGTCCCTTGGTGTTATCCCAGATAATTCCGGTCAAATAGCCCGCCGTCTCAGGGGCCTTGGGTTTCTCCGGTTTAAGGATTAACGGAATCCTCTCTCCATCCCGGAGCACCAATAGTTCAATGGGTTTTCCCTCTCCCTGCGCAGCAATCTGCATCAAGCGTACCGGACTATGCAGCTTTTCTCCGTTGGCATTGAGTATCTGATCCCCCTCCTTGAGATTTGCCTTCTGCGCCGGGCTTCCCTCTGTCGCGGCGGCCACAAAGGCGGGAGAGGCGGGACCAATGCCGATGCGCCGGTGATCGGGTCTTTCCATGGCCCCCTTCTCTTCAATTTTATACCCGACATCGAGATTGATCAACTCTGCTACCCCGGGGCGACGCAATACAAGCTTGATCTTCTCGCCTTTGCTGAAAACGATACGCTCAGTAATCGAGTCCACCATTCCTCCGAATCCGGAAACCTTTACTCCATCAATTGAGATAATCTCATCACCCGGTCTGATACCGGCCTCGGCAGCAGGATAATCTGAAGCCACCGACCCCACTACATTAGTTGTCATGCGAACATGCTCTGGCTTCCCCAGACCCCATACCAAAAGCGCAAAGGCAAAGGCCAACCCCAGACTGAAGAGTGGACCGGCGAAGGCAACAATAATCTTGTCCAGAGGAGTGATCGGCGGCAATTGCTCCTTATCCTCACTACCGCCCTCAAGCATCTCCATCGGAGCCATCTGCGGCAATGCCACGAACCCCCCCATTGGAATAGTGCCCAAGCCCCACTGCACACCATTGATTTCTTTCTTCCAGATTGCCTTGCCAAACCAGATCTGAAACTTCTCGACCTTTAGCCCGCGCCACTTTGCTGCCCAATAATGACCGAGTTCATGCACCACGATCAGAAGGTTGAACAGAACTATTACCTGAAAAATTACCCAAAGAAATTTTCCGAAACCCGTAAGAAAATCCATCATCTCAGTTCAACAAATAGTTATTGGCTATAAAGCATCTGCTTGGTGGCAGGTAAATGATAATATAACACCTTGCACCCTGCCCGCAAAGTATCGTGACAGTTCCTCCGCGTTGGCAAACCATGCAAGGGCGAATTCATAATCGAAAAACAGGGCAAGGTAGGCATATGCTGATTATCAAGTGCTTGCACTGGACATCATGAATGGCTACGGCATCAACGATTTACTGCATTGGAATGGTACGGGCCCATTGATCCGCTGCTATTAGGTCATCTAAGTCAGGCTTAATAATATGCTTATGGGCATCCATAACGGCCGCGACATGCTCCCATATTTGTGGAAACAGACACCCCCCTTCCAGAAAGCGCGCTACGGCAACCTCATTGGCCGCATTCATCACAGCCGGCAAGCTGCCGCCGGTAACGCCGGCCCGGCGAGCGAGATTGAGTGCCGGGAAATCCTCAAGTCGTGGAGCTTCAAAATCAAGCGTTGCAATACTCGCCAGGTCAAGTGGTGGCAGGGGATTGGCAAGGCGCTCCGGCCAGGTGATTGCGTATTGGATCGGAAAGCACATGTCGGTCACACTCAACTGCGCAAGCACAGAGTTGTCGTTAAACTCCACCATTGAATGTATAATGCTTTGCGGATGCACAATGACATCCACTCGGTCCATCTCCACTTCAAAAAGCCAACGTGCCTCGATCATCTCAAGCCCCTTGTTAAAGAGTGTGGCAGAGTCAATGGTAATCTTGGGACCCATTTCCCATGTCGGGTGCTTGAGCGCATCTTCTGGCATGACCTTTGGAAGGTCTTCTGTTGGCAACTCACGAAACGGTCCACCTGAAGCGGTAAGGATCAAGCGTGAAATCTCGTGCGGAGATCGCCCCTCAAGGCACTGGAAGATCGCATTGTGCTCACTGTCGATGGGCAGCACCTTGGATCCGGTACGTCGTGCCGTCTCCATAACCTGTTCCCCTGCCATCACCAGAATCTCCTTACTGGCCACCGCTAGGTCCTTACCTGCCTCAAGGGCAGCCAGTGCAGGACGTAAACCGGCCACCCCGACAATTGCCACGATTACCATGTCCGCCTCTTCAAGAGTAGCCAGTTCTATCAATCCCTCATCCCCGGAATGAATGCAGGTATCCGCATTCACTCTTCCCTTAAGGTCTTGCGCAGCATCGGCATCGCTTAAACAGGCATGTCTGGCACCGGTTTCTGAAAGTTGTTCCGCCAGTTTTT